>NZ_JBHUAL010000050.1:23567-44185 GCF_042789775.1 Kitasatospora sp. NPDC056800
TTTTTTTTTTATCCCCCTGGCTGTGGGTTAATTTACGCATGCCCCGCCCTGGTGCCCGGGGGTTCACCCCGGGGGGCCCGGGGGGGGGGGGGGGGCGCCCCGGGGGGGGGGGGGCCCCCCCACGGTACTGGGCCAGCCGACCACCGGGAAGCCATCCACCCGGACGCCCTCGACGAAGGACCGCGACGCATCCGGGGCTAAGCCGAGGAGCGGGCCGCAGAGGGTGCTTCGTGGCTACCAGGCGTGCCAGAGTGCGTCGTGGCGGTGGCGGACCGGGGGGATGTCCGCGCCGGCGAGGTCGTGGCCGGCGCGGTGCAGTCCACGGATCCGCTGGGCGTCGAGCCGGCCCCGGAGGCGGGCCCGGCCTTCGGCCGTGGCGATCTCGGTGGAGAAGTACCCCGTCCTGCAGTCGAGCACCTGCCACTGCCAGGAGGTGATCCGGCGGCGCGTCTTCTTGGGGGCGGGGCGGCGGCCTTCGCGGGCGGCCCGGGCCAGTTCGGCGCGGGTGTAGCGCAGGTCGTACAAGGACATGGAGTGCGATGCGCCTTCTTGGACGCGGAGTTGTCGGGGAGTCGTGCGGACGGTTCGGGACATCAGGGGCCTCCGTAGGGCCCTCCGGGCTCTCCAGAGGTACCTACGGCGGGTGCGAATCGGTCAGCACGAATCAGCCTCCAGCGGTCGGGGCGGCCTACCCGGCAGCACAATAGTCACGAGGAGGCGTGGAGGCTTCAGGTTTTCCGCCCGCCCCCCGCTGCGAGGTCGAGGCGCTCCAAGGGCCCTCACGTTGGCCCAGCGCATCAAGCAGACCGGGCGGCCCTGCGTGCTCCGCAGGCCGCCCGGCAAGAAACGCTTCAGGAACCGGCCGGAAAGTCGCCGGCCTGGACGCCCGCAACGAAGGACTGCCACGCCTCAGCGGTGAAAGCGAGAGCCGGCCCGTGAGGATCCTTGCTGTCCCGCACCGGAACCACGCCGGTGACGCCATCGGCCACCTCGACGCAGTCGCCACCAGAGGGATTGCTGTAGCTGCTCTTGTGCCAGTTCATACTCCGTACCCTTCTGTCATCAGCTTCTGCATCCAGGAGACGGAGTCCTCCGGAGTCATCGCCAACGACGTTAGCTGGTTGAAGACAGTCTCATGCCGAAGGATGTCGGCCTCCTTCTCGATGTAGAGGCTGCTGCTGACCGACTCGCAGTAGACGACCTCGCCCGGCACGTCCGAGAAGGAAAGTATGCGGAAATTCGTCCCCATCGCCGCGTGAGCACCCACGCTGAACGGAAGCACCTGGATGGTGATGTTGGGCAATTGCGAAGTCGTAACCAGGTGGCCGACCTGCTCCGTCATGACGTGAGCGCCCCCGACCACGCGTCGAAGGACGGCCTCGGAGAGCACAGCGTGAACGGCTAGTGGTTCTGGACTCCGGACGAGCTCTTGGCGTTGCAGCCTGAGCTTCACCCGCCGTTCGATGGCTTGGTCACCGTTCCGCTCCGACCGGAAGGCCCGAAATACCTCGCGTGCGTAGTCGGCGGTCTGAAACAGCCCAGGAATCAACTCGGACTCATAGGAGCGAATCCGCGCGGCGTCGGCCTCAAGGCCCACGTAGGTCTGGAACCAGTCCGGCAGGGTGTCCGCGTAGTCGTGCCACCAGCCGCGCTGCGTGCTGCGGCGGGTCAGCGAGATGAACTGCCGCAACTCGGCCTCGTCGCTGACGCCGTACAGTTCGAGCATCGCGCGAATGTCTGATTCCTTCAGGGTCGTCTGACCCGACTCGATCCGCGACACCTTGGTTGCACTGAAGCCGAGTTCGTCCGCAACGGACTTGGCCTGACGCCCGGTCCGTTCGCGCAATCGTCGCAGCTCGGAGCCGAGCCTACGGCGCAGCACGGTTGGACTGTCCACGCTCGTCGCTCCCTCTTGGTTGACGTCGGGTCACAGTCTGCCACCTCCCTTGGCGGTCACAAGAATCTTGCGACTCCGCGCAATTGCGTGATGGCGCGCTTGCACAATGAAGCCATTGCAGAGCATGCTACAGGGAGTAGTCCTTCAGGTCTCTTGAGTGACTGATCCTGACCTGCTGCCGGGCATCCCTATGCCTCCACATGGCTTCAAACTCCGCACCTGGAAGGTGGATTCGCCATGTCCTGCCACTCCTCCACCACCTGGCTGCCGCGCAGCCGCCGCTCCCCCGGCGAGGGGCGCTCCCTCCTCGCCTCGCTCCTCGCCTCCACCCCCGCCGGTGAGCCGTACCGCGACTCCGGGCTCCTGATCGTCTCGGAGCTCGTCACCAACGCCCTCGTCCACGGGACGCCGCCCGGCCACCGCATCTACCTCTCCCTCGACCTCGACCCCGCCCGCCTCCGCATCGAGGTGCACGACGCCCGGCGGAACCGCGAACCGGTCCTGCGCGCCCTCACCCTCGACGGCGAGGCCGGACGCGGCCTCCACCTCGTCAAGTCCCTCTCCAACCGGACGGGTTGCTCCCCGCGCGAGCACACCGGCAAGATCGTCTGGTCGGAGGTGACCGCGTGAGGGCCGATCACGACGTCCTCGTGGAGATCCCGGACCACCAGCCGCCCGCCGTCCACACCCTCAGCGACGACCTCCTGCGCCGGCTCTGGGACTCGGTCCGCTACCGCCCGATGTCCCGCTTCCAGCACTACGCCCTGGAGCGCCGCCTCACCGGCCCCTGCGCCCGGCGCGACATCATCCGCGACCTCGCCGACGAACCCGTCCTCGTCATCCCCGCCGGCGACCGCGAGATCCGCATCAGCTGGGCCAACCCCGCCCAGCGGCCCACGTGATCGGCCACGTGGGCTGCTGATGCCCGGACCGCCGCCTCGGCACCGGCCGGTCCACTGCCCGCTCCACTTCGACGACGGCCGCGTCGCCGCCCGCCGCGAGAAGTCGGCCGATCCGACTTCTCGCGCCCCTCCGCGCCGACGCGCCGCGTCAGAAGTCAGGCCGGCGCCCCGCCTACAGCCACCCCCTCCGGGCGGCCTGCACCCCCGCCTGAAAACGGGTGGTGGCCCCCAGGTGCGCCAGCAGGGTGGAGACCCGCCGCACCACCGTGCGCCGTCCCAGCCCCAGCCGGCGGGCGATCGCGTCGTCCGTCGCGCCTCCGGCCATCAACGTGAGGATCCGCCGGTCGCGTTCGTCGATGCGCGGGTCGACGCCGGCCATGGAGGCGGGCACGGCCAGGCGCCACAGCGTCTCGAAGACCGCGCTCAGCGCGTTCAGCAGCCCGGACGGCCGGATCAGCAGCGAGACGACGCCCGGCCCGTCGTCGGCGCGCAGCGTGACGATGGCCAGGTCGTCGTCCCCGATGGCAAGTTTGAGCGGCGGCTCGTCCAGTGTCCGCGCCTGCTCGCCCGCCTCGATCATCCGGGCCATGTTGGGCCCGGCCACCGGGTCCTGGAACGCGCACCCCTGGTAGATGGCGCGGTAGACGACGCCCGCGGCCATCCGGCGGCGCTGCAGCACCTCCTGGTCGAGGTAGTGGGCGCGGCTGCCGGAGTACGGCGGCACGTCGATGACCCGCACCTGGTGGCGGGCGGCGAGTTGGAGGCGGTGGCTGGCGGCCAGCACCTCGGACGGGTCGTCGACGACCTCCAGCGCGCCGTAGCTGCCGGTGTCGCGGCGGGCGAAGCGGTAGAGCCGTTCCAGTTCGGCGCCGGCCCGGCGGGCGGCGGCCTGGCGCAGCGCGTCGTGCTGCAGCACCGCCTCGACCACCCGGGCGGGCGGCAGGGCCTCCCAGGCGTGGTCGCGGTCGTCGGCGCTGTCGGTGGTGTCGAAGGCCACCGCGACGCCCTCGTCGGCGAGGTCGCGGAGCACGGCGAGGACGGCCTCCTCGTCCAGGCCCGCCTCCCGTGCCAGTTCGGGTACGCGGGCGCGCGGCCGGCCGACCAGGCAGTGGTAGACGCGGCCGCGTTCGGAGTCCGGTTCCAGTACGTCGTGCACGACACCCCCCAATGTCACGGTGTACTCCGCCCCTCGTACCCGCCCCGGGCGGAGCCGGGGGAGCCTACCCGCAGCGGCGGCGCACATGCGCCGGTGGCCCAGGTGCGCCACCGGGGGCTCTGGCGTCCGGGCGGGGCCCCTGGCAAGAGTTGACGGCGATCAGTCATACGACGGAAGACACGACGGAAGGCCGAGGACGCCCATGCCCCCTGCCCGGCTCCGGCGCGCCCGCGCGGTTCTCGCCGCCCTGGCCGCCTGCCTGCTCCCGCTCGCCGCACCCGCCGCACCCGCGTCCGCCTCGGCAACCGCCTCCGTACGGGCCGGGGCAGGGGCCGACGCGCCGCCACCGCTGACCGACGGCTTCGGCCTCACCCAGGTCGGCGCCGCCACCGGCAGCGCCACCAACTTCGTCATCACCGTCACCACCCCGCAGGTCGCCGGACCGCACACCATCCGCATCCTGCTGCCCGCCGACTACGCGTCCCGGCCGGACAAGCGCTACCCGGTGCTGTACTTCCTGCACGGCGCCTCGGACAACCCGAGCGACCCGGCGCTGGCCTACCCCGCGCTGACCGCCGCCCAGTCGATGATCACCGTCATCCCGGACGGCGGCCTGCGCGGCTGGTACGCCGACTGGCTCGACCAGGGCACCGCCGCCGGCGCGCAGAACTGGGAGACCTTCCACCTCACCCAGGTCCTCCCGTTCGTCGACGCCAACCTGCGCACCCGCACCGACCGCGCCCACCGGGCCGTCGGCGGGCTGTCCATGGGCGGTTTCGGCGCCCTGCACTACGCCCAGGACCGCCCCGACCTGTTCGGCCAGGTCCTCACCATGTCCGGCGCCAACGACCTGTCCACCGACGAGATGATCATCCGCGGTGCCGTGGTCGCCACCCTGGTCAACGCCGGCACCGTGCTCTGCGGCCCCAGCGACGGCCACCCCTGCGGCCTGGACTTCGGCCCCACCGTCTCCAGCGACGCGATCTTCGGCAGCCCGTACCCGGTGTTCAACGCCGACTGGCGCTGGAACGCCGCCGACCCCGTCGCGCGTGCCGCCGTGCTCGACCACACCGGCATCGCCGTCTACACCGGCAACGGCAACAACAGCCCCGGCGACATGGAGTTCTGGGCCGAGGGCACCGCCAAGCGCCTCAAGCAGCGCCTGGACGCGCTCGGCCTGCCGTACCGCTTCACCGACTACGGCGACGGCACCGGCTGGGGCGCCGACTGCCACGGCGGCCACACCGCGGGCTGCTGGGCGCAGGACCTCGTGGACTACGTCCCGCGCCTGGAGGCGGCCTTCGCCGCCGCCTCCTGACCTCTGACCTCCTCTCCCCACCCTCTCCCCCGACGAAAGGACACCCCTTGCCCACCCTGCCCCTCGGACGCACCGCGCCCTGGCTGCGCCTGCTCGCGGCCCTCCTGGTGACCTGTTGCGCCGCCCTGGGCCTGGCCGCCGCCCCCGCCCGCGCCGCCGCGCCCGCGCCGGGCGCCCCGCTCGCCGCCTGCGCCTCGCCGCAGCAGTGCCTGACCATCAAGTCGCTCAGCAACGGGCGCCAACTCGACGTCCAGAACGGCAACATGGGCGACGGCGCCTACATCGTCACCAACTCCGCCCCCGGCTACCACCAGTCCTGGCGGCTGAACGTCGACCCCTCGGACTACACCTTCACCATCGTCAACAACGACACCGGCAAGTGCATCGACCTGGCCTTCCTCACCCCGGCCCTGCGCCAGCAGACCTGCGCCGGACAGGCCAGCCAGCGCTGGTTCCTCCAGCCCGCGCCCGGCGGCGGCGACGCGTTCATGATCCGCCACGCCGGCGACAACACCTGCCTGGACCTGCTGCTCGGCGGCAACTACGACGACGCCTGGACCGACCAGTACGCCTGCAACGGCACCGCCAACCAGCAGTGGGCCACCGGCTTCGCCCAGGCCGCCCGCAACCTGGCCGTCGACCACGCCGCCAAGCAGTGCCAGAAGAACATCTCCGCCTGCTCCTGGGCCACGAAGAGCGAGGCCCCCGCCGCACCGCTGCCGCGGGTGTGCGCCTCCGCGATCTGGTTCAACAACACCAGCAGCACCGTCCAGCAGTCCTTCGCGGTCACCGACACCAGCGGCTGGTCCAACACCATCGGCACCGAGCTGGGCAGCGACATCGGCGGCGGCGCCGAAGGAGTGTTCAAGGCCTCGGTCAAGACCGGCATCAGCTTCCAGAACGTCTGGAGCGGCTCGCGCAGCGTCAACAACTCCGTCACCGTCACCGTCCCGCAGCAGCAGTACGGCTGGGTGACGCTCGCCGAGCTCGCCCGCAAGGTCACCGGCACCTGGACCTTCGACGCCCAGGGCTTCCCGTGGACCGCCGACGACACCATCACCATCCCGGTCACCTCCGACCCCAACGGCGGCGCCACCCTCTACATCGCCAACACCAGCGCGACGTTCAACAGCTGCTCCTGACACCGCGCCCGCTCCACGGCCGCCGCCCGCGCACCGCGCCGGGCGGCGGCTTCGCGTTTCCGCCGGCCGGACGGGAGGGCCGGCGGGCTGCGGGTCAGGACTGCTCGATCTCCACGGAGGTGATCACCACGTCCTCGACCGGGCGCTCGTCCTCGGTCGGGGCGGCGGCGATCGCGTCGACCACGGCCTTGGAGGCGGCGTCGGCGACCTGGCCGAAGATGCTGTGCTTGCGGTTGAGGTGGGCGGGGGTGCCCACCGTGATGAAGAACTGCGAGCCGTTGGTGCCCGGGCCGGCGTTGGCCATCGCGAGCAGGTACGGCTTGGTGAAGAACAGCTCCGGGTGGAACTCGTCCGCGAAGGCGTAGCCCGGGCCGCCGGTGCCGGTGCCGGTCGGGTCGCCGCCCTGGATCATGAAGCCCTTGATCACCCGGTGGAACAGCGTGCCGTCGTAGTACGGGCCCTGGCCCGGCTCGCCGGTGCGCGGGTCGGTGTATTCCCGGGTGCCCTCGGCGAGTTCGGCGAAGTTGCGGACCGTCTTCGGCGCGTGGAACGGGAACAGCTCCAGGCGGATCGGGCCCGCCGTGGTGTGCAGGGTGGCGAACCGGGCAGTGGCCACGGTGACTCCTCGGGGTACGGCTGACGGGTGGGTGGCGGGTGGTTCTGGTCGGTACGGTTCCCGTACGACCGGTACGGTGACCTGGGCCGTTCGGCACCCGCATCCTGGCACAGCGTCCGGCCTCGTGGCCGAACCGGGTGGGACGGTCCGCACGTCCTACCAGGCAGTAGGGCGTCGAGGGAAAGGCGGGTGGCCGTGATGGTCGGTGCGGTTCTGGTGGGGATTCTGGTCCTGGTGGTCGCGGGGTGCGGCTGCGTGGTGTGGGCCGACCGCGGCGGGCCGCGCTGGACCCGGGCGGCCGCCGCCCTCACCCTCGGCGCCGGGAAGGCGCTGCGCGGCGCACAGCGCCGCCGGCGCCGCCAGGTGGGCTTCAACGGCGGGGACAACGGCGGGGACGGTGGCGGGGACGGCAGCTGAGCCGTCGTCCTCCGGGCGGGACCGGCGCCGGGCCGTCTTCGAGGCGGCGCGCCAGCCGCCGCGTCGGCCGGGGGCGGGGTGCCGGGCTGCCTGGCGATCGGACGGCCCTGACCGCTGAACGCGAGCGCGTCCCCGGCCGCCGCCCGGGTGGGCGGTGGACGGGGACGCGAGGGGGTGTCAGCCCCCGGGTTCTGCTTCCGGGTTCTGCTCCCGGGTGTCAGCTCTCGGTGGAGCGGCGGCGGGCGGCCACGACCAGCGCCGCGCCCGCGGCGAGGGCCGCGGCGGCGCCGCCGGCCTCCCAGCCGAGCCCGTCGGTGCCGGTGGCGGCGAGCGCGCCGGAACCGGTGGTGCCGGTGGTGCCGCCGCCCGTACGGGTGCCGGTCCCGGTGCCGGTGGTGAGGCCGGCCGGCTGCACGGTCTGCGGCTGCTGCCCGGTGCCACCGGTGCCCGCGCCCGTCCCCGTACCGCTGCCCGCGCCGTTGCCCTGCTTGGCCGCCGCGGCCTGGTCCTCGGCCTGGGCCTTGGCCCAGCCGTCCTTGAGGAAGGCCAGGAGGTCCGCGTAGCTGCCCTCGTAGGCGGCCATGGCGGCCTTCTTCACCGCGGGGCCGCCGGTCTCGATGATCTGGGAGACCTTCAGCCGGTTGTCGCTGAAGCGCAGGTTCGGCAGCTCGACGGTCAGGAAGCGCCGCACGTCCTCGGCGTTGCCGTCCATGGCCTTCTGGGCGGCCGCGGCGGTGTGCGGGCCGGTCTCCTTGTCGGCGATGACACGCAGCACCTCGACCCGGTCGTCCTCGAACTGGGCTTTGGCGAAGCCCTCGTTGAGGAAGGCCTCGACGGCCGCGTCGGTGCCGGCGTCCAGCGCCTTGCCGGCCGCCTCGCGCACGCCCGGGCCGCCCTGCTCCATGAGCTGGCTGAGCTTGACCCGGTTGTCGTCGCTGCGCAGCCTGGGCAGCTTGGTCGTCAGGAAGGTCCGCAGGTCGGCCGCGCCGCCCTTGAGGGCCTGCTCGGCGCCCTCGCGCACGCCGGGGCCGGTCTTGGGGTCGGCCACCAGGGCCTCGACCTTGGCGCGGTCCTCGTCCTCGGCGCGGGCGGCGTACTGGCCGGTCGCCAGGAAGTCGAGGACGTCCTGGTAGCTGCCGTTCAGCGCCACGGCGGCGGCGAGGCGCAGCGCGGGGTCGGCCCCTTCGGCGCCGTCGGCGATCCGGGTGAGGCGCAGCAGGTTGTCGGGCTGCTGCTTCTCGGCGAGTTCGACCTCGAGGAAGTGGCGCAGCTCGGCGGCGCCGCCCTTGAGGGCCTTCTCGGCGGCCTCGCGGACCTTGGGGCCGGTGAGCGGGTCGGCGAGGATGGCCGCGACCTTGGCGCGGTCCTCGTCCTCGGCGCGGGCGGCGTACTGGCCGGTGGTCAGGAACGCGGTGATGTCCTCGTCGGTGCCGCGGAGGGCGGCCTTGGCGGCCGCCTTCACGGCCGGGCCGCCGACGGCGTAGATCTGGGAGACCCGGACCTGGTTGTCGATCCTGGTCTGCTCGTCGAACTCGACGTCCAGGAAGTGGCGCAGTTCGGCGGCGCCGCCCTTGAGGGCCTTCTCGGCCGCCTCGCGCACGCCGACGCCGCTCTTCGGGTCGGCGAGGATGCGCTTGACCTCGGCGCGGTCGCGCTGCTCCTGGCCGTCGGCCTGGGGCGCGGTGTCCTTGGCGGAGTCGGAGCCGGTGTCGGGGCCGGAGACGCCGGTCGGCTTGGGGGTGTCGGTGGCCGAGGCCGTGGTGGGGAAGAGGACGGCGGGGGCCAGAACGGCGGCCGCGACGACGGCGGACACCCGGGGCAGCTTCATCTTGAGCAAGACCTGCTTTGTACGAAGGATCATGAAACGCCAACAGCATAGATCTACTTTTACGACTGCCATACCAATTATTTGCCGAATCTCCCATTCCCCCCACCCGGCTACAAATCGCACCGCGCACCGCCCGTCCGGGGCCACCACTAGGGTGTGGCGGATGAGCTTCCACCTGGTCGTCGGACACGGGCCCGCCGGGGCCGCCACCGCCCGCCTGCTGGCCGAACAGGGCCACGAGGTCCGGGTCGCCACCCGTACCGGACGCCCCGCAGGGCCGGCCGTCCCCGGCGTCGAGCACCTCGCCCTGGACGCGAGCGACCCCGCGGCGCTGGCGCGGGCCGCCCGCGGTGCCGTCGCCGTCCACGGCTGCGCCGCGCCGCCGCTGCCGCAGTGGGCGCGGCTCTGGCCGGCGCTGAGCGCCTCGCTGTGCGCGGCGGCCGAGGAGAGCGGCGCGGTGCTGGTCATGCTCGGCAACCTGTACGGCTACGGGCCGGTGGCGGGGCCGATGACCGAGGACCTGCCACTCGCCGCGACCGGCCCCAAGGGGCGGGTGCGGGCGGCGGCCTGGGAGCGGGCGCGGGCACTGCACGAGGCCGGGCGGATCCGGGCGGTGGAGGTACGGGCCTCGGACTTCTTCGGCCCCGGCGTCACCGACGGCGGCCACCTGGCCGCGCGGGTGCTGCCCAACCTGCTCAAGGGCCGCCCGGTCGCGACGCTCGGCGACCCGGACGCCCCGCACAGCTGGACCTACCTGCCGGACGTGGCCCGGGCGATGGCCGAACTCGCGGGCGAGGAGCGGGCCTGGGGCCGGGCCTGGCACGTGCCCACCGCCCCTCCCCTGTCGGTGCGCGCGATGGTCGAGCGGCTGGCCGCCGAGGCCGGCGGCGGCCCGGTCGCGGTGCGCCGCCTGCCCGCGGCAGCGCTGGCCGTGGCGGGGCTGTTCTCCCCGCTGCTGCGCGAACTGCGGGAGACGCGCTACCAGTTCGACCGGCCGTTCACGGTGGACTGCTCCGCCTACGAGGCCGCGTTCACGGTGCGCGCCACGCCGCTGGAGGAGCAGCTGCGGGCCACGGTCGCCTGGTGGCGCGAGCGCGACGGCCGGTGACGGACGGGAACGCCGGTCACCGGCGGGGGCGGGCGCCTCGCCCGCATCGCTCCGTACCCGTCCTTCCTCGTCCGTTCACCGGACACGGAGGCCCTGCGTCCGTAGGATTCCGTCCGTGGCCAAACGACGTGAGGTTGAGCGGGAAGTCCTGGGTTCCATAGGCGAGTTGGCGTCCTCCGGGTTACCCGCGGCCGCGCTGTTCCGCGAGCTGCACACCCTGCTGCTGGAACCGCTCGGCTACGACGGCGGCTGCTGGCACGGCAACGACCCGGTCACCGGGTTCCCCACCTCCACCGTCGCCGACGGCCTGGACCCCGCCCAGTTCGAGCAGGCCGTGCACCTGGAGCTCCAGGGCGAGGACTCCACCACCTTCACCGCGATCCGCACCGCCGGCCACCGGGCGCAGACCGTCGACCGGGCCACCGACGGCCGCCCCGAACGCAGCGTCCGCTACCGGGAGTTGCTCAACCCCTGCGGATACGGCGACGAGCTGCGGATCAACTTCGATGTGGGCGGCGGCCGTTGGGGCTCCGCGGCGTTCATGCGCGAACGCGCCCGCGGCCGCTACGACCTGCCCGACCTGCGCCTGGCCGAACGCGTCGCCGCCCCGATCGGCGCCGCCCTGCGCGACACCCACCTCGCCGCCCTGCGCGGCGCCCGCCCCCTGCCGCCCGCCCCCGCCCCGGCCGTCGCCATCCTGGACCGGTACGGGCGGCTGCGCTCGGCGGACGCGGCGGCCCGCGAACTGATCGGACGGATGGCCGAACCCACCGCCCACACCGGCGGGGTGCCCAGCGGCTTCCTCACCGTCGCCCGCCAGGCCGCCCGCTGCGGCGGCCCCGCCGAGGTGCGGGTGTGCACCCCCGACGGCCAGTGGCTGTCCCTGCACGCCTCCCCGCTGGACGGCCGGCGCGGCGGCGTCGCCGTCGTCGCCTCCCCGGCCTCCCCCGTCCAGCGCCTGCCGCTGGCGATCCTCGCCCACGGCCTGTCCCCGCGCGAACAGGAGGTCGCCCTGCACGCGGTGCGCGGCGCCAGCACGAAGGACATCGCCGCGCTGCTCCACCTGACCGTGCCCACCGTCCAGCAGCACGTCACCGCCATCCTCCACAAGACCGGCGTCCGCTCCCGCCGCGAACTCGTCGCCCTCCTGATGGCCGACCACCTCCCCACCCTCGGCCTGCCGCCGCGGTAGCGGACGCACGCGGCTCCGGCCCGGGCCGGCCGCTACCCCGCCCGCCAGTGGACGAAGCGGGGCGGCTCCTCGCCCCAGGCGACGACGGCGCCGACGGGGCTCGGGCCGACCGCCCCGGAGACCACCCCGTGGAGGAACCCGACCATGCCCGGGCCGAAGACCCGGGGCGCGCCCCCGTCGCGGTCCAGGACCAGGACCGCCCACGCGTCGGGGTCGTCGCCGACCGTCAGCCAGGCCAGCGTGTCGGCGGTGCAGGACGCTCCCCAGGCGACGATCTGCCCGGCGGAGCGCACCTCGCCGGTGGGCTCGCCTTCCTCCTCGAAGAGCAGGCGCGCCTCCTCCGTCATGCCGCGCATGCCCGGCTGCGGGGCGTCCGGCGGCATCAGCTCGTCGGGGGCGAACACGGCGAGGGACCGGTCGATCTCCCCCGCCCCGTACCGCGCGACGAACTCGACGTAGTCGCGCGGGAACCGCAGACCCCACGCCGACTCGACCACCGCCCAGTCACCGGATTCACCGGCCCCCTCGGGCGGGGGCATGAGCTCCAGAAGCCCGCTGATGTCGGTTGTGTGCACCGTCGTTCCCTCTCGTGTTCTCCCGCGCCCCCGGCTACGGCTGCGCGTCGCGGCGCCTGCTAGCATCCGCGCGGTTCGGCGGCATGATCATAGGAAGAACAGGGAGGGGTCCAGATGCGGGACGGCTCGACAGTGGCAGCGGACGGCGAGGTGACGCGCCGTCGGCGGCGGTCACTGGGCATCGCGGCGGGGGTGTGCGTCCTCGGGGCGGCCGGGATCGGCGTGGCACTGCTGGCCGCGTCCCCGGGCGGCGCCTCGGCCGGGCCGGGCGGCCAGGCGAGCCCTGCCGCCTCGGCCAGTCCTTCGGCGAGCGCCTCGACCGCTCCCTCGCCCGGCGCCCCGGCGGAGAGCTCTGCTCCGGTTCCGGCGGAGGCTCCGGCCCCGGCGAGCACCGACCCCGACCCCGCCGAGACGGTGGTCCCGGTCGCCGCGACGCAGGACGCCGGGACGGAGCCGCCCGCCCAGCCGGCCACCTCCCGCCCCCGGCCCCCGGCCGCGCCCACCACGCTGGCCCCGCCCGCCGCACCGGCCGCCCGGTCGAAGGCCCCGGCCGCACCGGCCGCCAAGCCGTCCCCCGACTGGACCGTCCCGCCGAGGCCGGAGCTGCCCGCGCCACCCGCGCCGGGGCCGACGAACGCCCACTGCCCGCCCTTTCAGGCGATGACGTACGACGGCTGCCGGCCGATCGGCCCGGTCATCACGCTCCCTCCCGTGGTGCGGCCGACCGGCTGACCCCGAGGCCACCGGCGTCCCGGCCCCCGTCGGCGCGCGTTGTCGCAGGTGGGAGCTAGGGTTCGGCCCGTGAACGTTCCCAAGGTCATCCCGATCGGCTACCAGCCCGACTACCGCACCCGCACCATCGGGCGGTGCGAGGGCGGCCAGTTCTACGCGACCGTCGTCGCGGCCTACCGCGAGGGCTGGAGCGGCGACGACTGGCAGCCGCAGAAGCGCTGGCACGCCGTCCTCCACCGCTTCGACGAGGCCGGCCGCCACCTGGGCTCGCGCATCGAGTTCACCGGCACGACGGCAGACGGCGAGCAGCAGGCGATCGGCGCAGCCCGGCGGCTGCTGGAGCAGTGGCTGGACGCCCTGCCGGGGCGGCACTACCAGGACATCGCCATCGCGCCCTTCGACGTCCGCTTCGAAGGCGCCCTGTTCGGCCTGGTCCTGGAGGTGGACGAGGAAGAGGAGGACGAGGAGGACGGCGTCTGGATGGAGCTCCACCCGGACGGCCTGGCCTTCTCCGCCCCCTGGAACGGCTGCTACGACACCTGAGCACGGGCGGCCCCCATGGCCGGTTCCTCGCTAGGCTCGGCGGTGCCGGGTCTCCGGGGCCTCCGGGGCCCGCGGGGGTGTCCTGCGGGAAGGCGGGGTGTGCGCATGCTCGGGTACGACGCGGACGGGTTCGTGCGGGACGGGGTGCCGCACCGGGTGGTGGCCGGGGCGGTGCACTACTTCCGGGTGCACCCGCGGCTGTGGGAGGACCGGCTGCGGCGGGTGCGGGCGCTGGGCGTGAACACGGTGGACACCTACGTCCCGTGGAACTTCCACGAACTGCCCGACGGGACGGTGGACTTCACCGGCTGGCGGGACGTGGCCCGGTTCGTGCGGCTGGCCGGCGGCCTGGGCCTGGACGTGATCCTGCGCCCCGGCCCGTACATCTGCGCGGAGTGGGAGTTCGGCGGGCTGCCCGCCCGGCTGCTCGCGGTGGACGGGCTGCGGTTGCGCTGCGCGGACCCGGCGTACCTGGCCGAGGTGGACGGCTGGTTCGACGCGCTGGCGCCCGAGCTGCTGCCGCTGCTGGCGAGCCGGGGCGGGCCGGTGGTGGCGGTGCAGGTGGAAAACGAGTACGGCAGCTACGGCGACGACGCCGCCTACCTCGCCCACCTGCGCGACGGCCTGGTGCGGCGCGGCGTGGACTGCCTGCTGTTCACCGCCGACGGCGCCCACGACACCATGCAGCAGGGCGGCGCCATCCCCGGCCACCTCGCCACCGCCACCTTCGGCTCCCGCGCGCCCGAGCGCCTCGCGGTGCTCCGCCGCCACCAGGGCGAAGGCCCGCTGACCGCCATGGAGTTCTGGATCGGCTGGTTCGACCAGTGGGGCCTGCCGCACCACGTCCGCGACCCCAAGGAGGCCGCCGCCTCGCTCGACGAACTCCTCGCCACCGGCGCCTCCGTCAGCCTCTACATGGCGCACGGCGGCACCAGCTTCGGCCTGTGGTCCGGCGCCAACCACTCCGGCGCCCACCCGCTGGACGCCGGCTACGAGCCGACCGTCACCAGCTACGACTACGACGCGCCGATCGGCGAGGCCGGCGAGCTGACCGAGAAGTTCCACGCCCTGCGCGAGGTCATCGGCCGCTACCTGCCCTTGCCGGACGGCGAACTGCCCGCCCCCGTACCCCGGGTGGCGCCGCAGCGGCTGGAGCGCGCGCACGGGCGGGCGCCCCTGGCCGAGGCCCTGGACGCGCTGTCGCGGCCGCGCCGGCACGCCGCACCGCTGCCGATGGAACAGGTCGGGCAGGATCGCGGCCTGATCCACTACCGCACCCGCGTGCCCGGGCCGCGCCCCGAACTGCCGCTGCGCATCGACGGGTTGGCCGACCGGGCGCAGGTCTTCGCGGACGGCCGCCCGCTCGGAACGCTGGAGCGCAACTCCCCCGGCGCGACCCTGCCGCTGGCCACCGGGCCCGACGGCGTCGTGCTGGACATCCTGGTCGAGGCACTGGGCCGGGTGAACTACGGCCCGCAGATGGACGACCGCAAGGGCATCACCCGCGGCGTCTCGCACGGCCACCAACGGCTCTTCGACTGGCAGATCCGCCCCCTGCCGCTGACCGACCTGTCCGCCCTGCGCTTCACCGACGACGCCGGGGTACGCGACGGGGAACCGGCCTTCCACCGCTTCACCGCCGAACTCCCCTCCCCCGCCGACGCGTTCATCGCCCTGCCCCACTGGGGCCGCGGACTGCTCTGGCTCAACGGCTTCCTGCTCGGCCGCCACTGCGCCGCCGGCCCCCAGCGCACCCTCTACGCCCCCGCCCCGCTGTGGCGGGCCGGCGCCAACGAACTGGTCGTCCTGGAACTCGAACGCCACGGCACGGCGGTGGAGTTGCGCGACGCACCGGACCTCGGCCCGGTCACACCGGCCCCCAGCTCCGAGTACTGACCGGCCCGGGCCCGCCGGCCACTCCCCGACGCGGGACGTCGGACCCGCCGACTTCCTGCTCCGCCACGACACGGTGACGCGAGGCTTGCTATGGGCACCGACGACCATGGTGCCTCGGGGGCTCGCCGGCTGCACGAAGTCCTGGCGGGGATCGATCCCGTCCTGCGCCCCGCGTAGGCCCGGCGCGGTCACAGCACTCCGGCACCCGTCAGGCCCCGCTCAGACCCCGATCAGGTGCAGCGAGGCCCACAGGGCCAGGACCGCGGCGGTGAGGGTGGCCGGGACGGCGAGCAGGCCGAGGCGGGTGAACTCGCGCAGGTCCACCGGTACGCCGCGGTCGCGGACGATGCCGCGCCACAGCAGGGTGGCCAGCGAGCCGGCGTAGCTGAGGTTGGGGCCGATGTTCACCCCGAGCAGGACCGCGAGGACGGCGCCGGGCCCGACGGGGGCGGCCAGCGGCACCAGGGCGAGGGTGGCGGGCAGGTTGTTGATGACGTTGGCGAGGACGGCGGCCAGGGCGGCGGTGGCGAGCAGGGCGGGCAGCGCGGTGCCGGACGGGACGAGGTGGGCGAGGCCGGCGGCCAGGCCGTTGTCGACGACCGCGCGCACCACGATGCCCAGGGCGAGGACGAACGCCAGGAACGGCAGGGCGGCCGAGCGCACCACCGTCGCGGGGGTGGCGTGGCCGCGGGCCAGGGCGCGGGCGGCCAGGACGGTGGCGCCGGCGGCCGCCGCCCAGGCCGGGTTGACGTCCAGCGCGGAGGCGAGGACGAACCCGGCGAGCGTGCAGCCGACGGTGGCCAGGGCGAAGACCGGCATGGCGGGGGCCGGTCCGGTCTCGGGGGTCTCGGCCGGGGCGGCGTCCAGGTCGGCGGCGAAGCAGCGGCGCAGCACCAGGTACTCGACGCCGACCGCCGCCAGCCACGGCAGTGTCATGAGGGCGGCGAAGCGGCCGAAGCTCAGGCCGCTGGCGGTGAAGGCGAGCAGGTTGGTCAGGTTGGAGACGGGCAGCAGCAGCGAGGCCGTGTTCGACAGGTGGGCGCAGGCGTACAGGTGCGGTGCGGGCCGGGCGCCGAGGCGGGCGGCGGTGGCCAGGACGACGGGGGTGAGCAGGACGACGGTGGCGTCCAGGCTGAGCACGGCGGTGACGACCGAGGCGACGGTGAACACCTGGACCAGCAGGCGGCGCGGGCGTCCGGCGGCGCTGCGCGCCATCCAGGCCCCGCAGGCGCGGAACAGTCCCTCGTCGTCGCAGAGCTTGGCCAGGACCAGGACGGCGGCCAGGAAGCCGATCACCGGTCCGAGGCGGGCGGCTTCGGCGGTGGCGTGCTCCAGCGGGACGGCGCCGGTCGCCACCAGCAGGGCGGCGGCCGGCACGGCGACGACGGCCTCCGGCCAGCCCCAGGGCCGGGCGACGGCGCAGACCAGGACGAGCACCAGGAGTCCTGCGGACAGGGCTTCGGCGCAGGCGGTGTTCAGGGCGTGCTCCTCGGGGGGGGGGTGGTGCGGTCGGTGCTCGCGCTCGGTTCGCGGCCCGGCGCAGCATGCCACACCGGCGGCGCTCGGCCGCCGGGCGGGTCCGGGGGGCCGGGGACGTCGGCCCCCCCGGGCCCGTACCCCCCGGGGTCAGGTCAGTCCCACCAGAAGGACCACTGGTGGGCGCCCACCAGCTGCTCGGCGTAGGCGGTGAGGGTGCCGGTGCCCTGGAAGACGAGGTCGGGGCAGAAGGCGGTGTGCTCGGCGGCCAGCGGGAGCGCCTCGGCGAGCGTGGCGGGCGGCACGGGGACGCTCAACTCCAGGGTGGCGAAGCCGACTTCGACCACCTGGGCACCGAAGCGGCGTTCCCAGTCGGCGAGCACGGCGGCGATCCTGCCGGTGCCGGCGTGGTTCGCCGGGCCGCCCCAGCCGCAGACCGTCAGCGCCTCGGCGCCGCTGCCGGCCCGCACCAGGCCGAGGCGGACGTCCTTGACGGAGCCCAGCACCTCGGCCAGTTCCCGGGCCTCGGTGCCGGCGGCGCCGTCGGGCACGGTGGCGGTGGGGGCGGGGCCGGGCCAGACGCGGCCGTAGGGGGCCAGGGCCTCGTCCAGGATCCCGGCGTCCTCGCTCACGTCCTCGCTCGCGTCCCCGTCCTCGTCCTCGTCGACCTGCCTCCACCAGCCGCGCAGCAGCGCCTGCGGGTCGTAGCGGGAGGGCTCGGAGGCCTCGGCCGGGTACAGCTCGCCGGACAGCCAGGGCCGGTAGTCGTCGTCGGTGTGGTCCAGTGGGCTGAGCAGCAGCGGCCACAGGCCGGTCTGCGGGTGGGCGCGGTGCAGCTGCCGCCACAGCCCGGCGGGCGCGGGGTCGTCGCTGATCCACAGCAGCGGCTCCCGCCCGTCCTCCTCGGTGACCAGTCGGCCGGGCGGCAGGTCGACGGGCAGGGCGGCGAGGGCGGCGGCGAGGTCCGGGTGCTCGATCATGCGGCCCACCGTAGGGGCGGGCACCGACAGCGCCCGGCGGCGGGCGCCCCGTCAGGACCAGGGCAGTGCGGCCCGCGTGCGCCAGTAGGCCTCGGCGGGCTCGGCCATGGGCGCGAGGGCGGCGAGGTCCTCGGGGGTGGGGCGCAGGTGGGTGGCGGCGAGGTTGGAGGTGAGCTGGTCGGGGGTGGCGGCGCCGGAGAGGACGGTGTCGGCCCAGGGCTGGGCAGCGGCCGCGGCCAGGGCGAGGGCGTCGGCGGTCGCGCCGGTGTGCTGTGCGAGGGTGCGCAGGGCGGTGGTGTCGGGGCCGGTGGCGTTGCGGCCGGCCAGGCGGCCGTTGGCCATGGCCTCCTTGACGACGACGAGCCAGCCGGCCGCGTGGGCCTCGGCGAGGGCGGGGGCGGCGGAGGTCTCCAGCAGGTTCCAGGTGGCCTGGACGGCGGTGAACAGCGGTCGGCCGTCGGCGGTGACGGCGAGGGCCCGGCGGATGGTGTCGGCCTGGGCGGGGCCGCTGGTGGACAGGCCGACCCGCACGCCGTCGGCGGCGAGGGCGGCGAGGCGCCGGTGCAGGGCGGGGTCGGTGAGGGCGGGGCTGTCGGGGGTGACGGAGTGGACGAGGTAGACGTCCAGGTGGTCGCCGAGCAGGGCGCGGGTCTCGTGGATCTGGCGGTCGTAGACGGCCGTCGAGTGCTCCTTGACCTCGTGTGCGGCGACTCCGCTGGTCCGCCAGTCGGCGGTGTAGGTGTAGCCCCACTTGCTGCCGACCGTCACCTCGGCGGCGGCCCGGGGGTGTTCGGCGAGCCACTGGCCGAGGAACTCCTCGGCGCGGCCGTAGGAGCGGGCGGTGTCGAGGTAGCGGACGCCGGCGGCGTACGCGGCGTCGAGCAGGGTGTGGGTGCGGGCGCGCAGGGCGTCGACGGTGCGGTCGGCGGGCAGGTCGGTGTCGCGCCCGAGGTTGATGTAGCCGGGCCGGCCGACGGCCGCCGTGCCCAGGCCGAGGCGCGCGGGGTGCGGGCGCGCGGCGGGGGCGGGGGTTGCGGTGGCGGCGGGGTCGGTCGGCATGGCGGGCTCTCCTCGGGCGCGACGGTTCTCACCTGGGACTTTAGCCGCGTGGTGGTGCCGGGCCGTCAGCCGGCGGCGATGGTGGCGCGGATCCAGGGGGCGTAGGCGGGCACGTCGGTGTACAGGCCGGGGCCGCCCGCGCAGGGCACGCCGGGGGCGCCGGGGCCGGAGGTGGCGCCGACCAGTTCCCAGCGGCCGCCGCGGCCGCGCTGGATCTGGGGGCCGCCGGAGTCGCCGAAGCAGGCCATGGCCTGCGGGACGCGGCTGAGCGTGCACAGGCGGGTGGGGTCGGCGTAGCCGGGGGCGCAGTCGGCCGGTGCGCCGATGCGGCTGGGCAGTTCCTGGAGGCGGTCGGGGAAGACCATCTGCTGGTAGTCCTGGGTGTCGACGACGGTGCCGAAGCCGAGCAGCCGGGTGGGGGTGCCGGGGGTGCCGGGGTGGTCGGCGATGCGGATGGGCTGCCCGGCGGCGGGGCGGTCCAGGCGGACGAGGGCGAGGTCGTCGTGGTTGGGGCGGGTGGCGCCGTCGCCGAAGCCGAAGCCGGGGTGGACGACGACGCGCTCGACGTTCCGTACGCTGCCGCCGGTGTCGCGGTGGGCGCTGCCGATGCGCACGGTGCCCTTGAGGGTGACGCCGGTGTCCTCGGTGCCCACCACGCAGTGGGCGGCGGTCAGCACCCACTGGCGGTCGATCAGGGTGCCGCCGCAGGCGCCGTCGGCGAGTTGCTTCGCGCTCAGCGGGAGGGTGGTCATGAAGGGGTAACGCTCGGTGGAGTCACGGCCGTTGACGATCGCGGAGGCGCTACCGCTCATGGCGGTGGCGCCCAGCGCGGCGGCCAGGGCGGCGACGGCGGCGACCCGGGCGCCGCGGCGGCGGGAGGCGGGCTCGCCGGCGGTCGTACGGGCGGCGGTGGTACGGGTGGCGGTGCGGACGGTCGTGCGGAACGACACGGGTGACGGCCTTTCGGTCGGTCGGCTGGTGCGGATACGACCAGTCAACTCGGCGCCCGCCCGCCGCAACACCCGGCCAGCGGGCCGCTCCGGCCTGGGGGTAGCCCCCGGACCCGGCGTCGGGCTACCGGGTGGCCCGCCCGTACTCCCGCGGCGACGGCGACGGCAGCGGGGGGACGCCGGTCGGGGCGACGCTCTGCTCCAGGCGCAGCACGAAGTTGACGTAGCCGAGCGGCTTGCCCGGCCAGTGGCGGTCGTTGCTGGTGAGCAACTGGCTGCGCAGGCCGTCGTGTTCGGTGACCGGACCGGGGGTGGTGCGCAGGTTGGGCTGCCAGGTGCGGCCCCGCGGGCGGTGTTCCAGGGACAGCGTCCAGCTCTCCTCGTCGACCGCGATCGTGGCGCCGACCCGCCCCGGCAGCATCCGCAGTCCGTACGCGCCGCGCACGACCGCCCGCTGGTCGAAGTCGGCGCTCGTGCCGACCACGGTGATCCGCCATGCGCCGTGGAACCTGAGCACGCCTGCCTCCTCGCGCCGCGGCGCCCGCTCCGGCAGCGGGCGCCCCGTCCACGTCTACGGTCCCGGTCCGCCGTCGGGCTCAACCCGGGGCGGGCGCGACCGCCGGATTCTGCACGGGACGGTCGGCGGAGGGCGGGAAGGCGTGGACCGGCTCGCGTCGGCGGGTCCGGCTCGTACGGCGGGTCCGGCGGGTCCGGCGCGCGGGCGGATTCCCTCATGCCCGTTTTATTCCGGTTCGCGAAGTCCGCGAATAAGGAAAACGGTCGGCGACGGCGGGCGGACATGGGCCGGGGCCCGTACCGCCTGTGCGGTAC
>NZ_JBHUAL010000051.1:0-44041 GCF_042789775.1 Kitasatospora sp. NPDC056800
GGCCTGCACCACGCGGTGCAGGCCGTCGCCCACATGCACACGGCGACCACCAGTCCGGCGATCGCGACGGGCATCCCGATGAGGGTGGCCACGTCGGGGGGCTTGTTCCCGGTCTTGTCGGTCAGCTTGGCGGCGACGTAGACCGCGGAAGCGACGAGGATCGCGCCTCCGACGGCCGCCAGCCATAACCAGCGGCGTCGGTGCCCCCGGCGATTCGGCATCGAACCCATGCCAGTCCACTCCCGGTGATTCGCCAATACGAGCTGCACACAAGGAAAGTGACATGGCATCAGGTGAGATGGTTCCAGGAGGCGACCCCGGACGAATGGTGTTGGCACGTCGTTCACCCGATGTCGTACGGAACGCTCCCGGTTCCGTCCCACCTTACGGCGACCGGCACAACACCACCGAACACTCCCAGCGTCACAACCCCATAGCGCCTCCGCCCATGGGCGGCGCTGTGCCGCCCGCCCCGTCCTACAGCGCCTTGCAGACGGCCGGGGTGCCCGCACCTGGACACCCCGGCCTTCGGTTCACATGCGCCGGCGTTCGAAGAAGAGGAGGAACGGGGGCGGCAGGGCAGCGCTTCGACGGCCTGGGCGGGGCTGCGGACGTCGAAGACTGGCACCGTGTTGGGTCAAGGGGGGTTCTCTCCGCGATCTGCTGCAGGTCGAGCTCGCCGACCGCGATGTCCGCCGCCGGCAGCGGCTGCTTCGAACGGCCCGCTTCCCGCGGCCCAAGCGGCTGCGGGACTTCGACTTCGCCAAGAACCCGAACGTCACCCCCGAGGTCGTTGCCGACCTCAGGTCACCCGGATGGGTCCGGGAAGGGCGCCCGCTGGTCCTGACTCGCCGTTCACCGAGTGGGACAAGACCTTCGGCGATGCCCGCCTGTGCGCGGCCATCGCCGACCGGATCACCTTCCGCCGCACCCTCATCCAGACCGGCACCGAGTCCTACCGCTACCAGGCCACCCAGGAGGCCCTCTTCCCGCCGCGGAATTGACGGCTCGGGCACGATCTCGCGACCCTCACGGCTCCGGTGAGGGCGTACTACAGGACGGCGATGGTGAAGCTGCCGACCACCGGGCGGCCGTTGTCGAGTGTCACCACGGTGATGGCGTCCCGGCGGTTGTTGCACGACGATGTCGGAAGCCCGCTGGCGGAGACACCGGTGGTCGTGGGGCCGCCGTTGGCCAGGATCAGGGCGGTGGAGAGGTCGATGCCGGCGGCCGGGTCGACGATGACGCAGTAGACGCCCTGGTTGGGGGTTTCGAAGCTGTCGACCACGTTCTTCTGCCTCTCCAGCTCCCCTCGGGCGCTCACCTGGGCGGCGGCCCTGGCGTTGGGGGCGACGATCTCGGCCGGCGCGGCGACGGCCGAGGAGACGAACACGCTGGACAGGGCGGTAACTCCTGCGAGGACAGTGGCAGTACGGCGCATGACAGTCACTCCCGGAATCGTTTCGCAGCACACTTCGCTGCGGGCCGACGGAACGTCATCGACGCTAGCGGCGACAGACAGTGACAGGGCACCCATGCACCCGCGAAGTCATCCGATCGAGTACACACGTCGAACGCCTTCCGCAGATCCGAATTCCCGTGTGCGAATCGTCCAGTCCGGCAGGGCAGTCCCCTTGGGCCGGCGGTGGCCCGGGGCGGGCCGTCCGTGTCGAGGCCGTGACGGTCGCGCAGGAAGCGTTTCGGGCCGGCTGACTTCACGGCATCCGGGCGGGCGGAAGTGAGTGTGACAGCGGCGCCGCGGGTACACGATGCCGTGCAGCGGCGCCGGCCTGGAGGACTCCGCTCGTCAGGTGCGGTCGGCCGTCACGGTCACGGTCGCGGGGATGAACTCGGCGGGGCGGACTGCGGCGAGGCCGACCTTCATGACGATCCTGCCGGCCTTGACGTCCTCCTCGGTCATCGTGAGGCCCTGGCCGATCTGGACGGAGTACGCCTCCTCCGGCTTCGTCCCCTGCAGCCCACCCTTCTTCCAGAGGGCACGCAGGTAGGCGTCAGCTTCGGACCGCAGCTTCTCCCACGTCGGCTGGGTGTTCGGCTCGAACATCGCGAAGACGAAACCCTTCTGCAGGTCGCGCTCCACCGTGTCGGCCAGACGCCGCACCGGAATGTACTTCCACCGTTCATCGGTCTCGTTGAGTGTGCGGGTGCCCCAGACGGTCGTGCCCCGGCCCTCGAACTCGCGCAGGATGTCGACCGGCTGGGCCTCGCCCTGCTCCTTGTCGGCCACCGCCTGGGACGGGCGCGCGATGCCCTGCACCGTGACGTTCACCGGCGCCTTCCACACTCCGTGCCTGCCGTCGACCTGGCACCACACTCCGGCGACGGCGCCGACGGGAGGCACCGGCTGAGCGCCGTCCCCGGACGGGATCAGCCACGGGTGGTACAGCGCTGCGTGCGCGCTCTGGTCGGCATCCAGCTTGAACGACCTCGCCGCCTCGCGGGCCTGCCGGGCGTCGCAGTCCTGGTGGGCGTGCAGAATGGCCATCGCCCGGTGGGCCGCCGCGTAGGCGGTCACGGCCCTCGCCGTATCGCCGGCCGCGTCGGCACCGTTGTTCCACAGGCCGAGCGGTACCAGGATCGTCACCTCGTCGAAGGCCTCCACTTCGGCCAGGGCCTCCCGCGCGGTCTTGCCCGCGGTGTTGGCCAGGTAGCAGTGGCCACCCCCGTTCTCGAAGTACCCGCGCAGCACCCGATCGGTCACCCCCGGGATCGCGCCCCCGCCGGCGACCCCGCGAAAGTCGGACCAGTCGCTGACCCGCGCCGCACCCTCGAAGGCCGTACCGAAGTCGGCGATGAACACCGGCACGGCAGTCGGGCCAGAGGACACAGACAGAATCGACATCGAACACTCCATCCAAACCAGACGGGAACGGCAGGCCCACCCGACCGCGTGCAAAGCGCGGCAAGCAGACCCCCCTACATCGGAGCGTAATGCTTCCGGCACCTTCAGTGATCAAAGTCTGGGTTCACGTCACCGCAGCCCAGCAGCTGCGGTATGGGCACTTCATGACCCGCTGACACGGCATCGCCCGGGCAAGGCATGGCAGGCACCATGCCCGTGCCGCCCCGAGCCGTGCGGGCCCGCCCTTCCACGCCGCACTCCATTCACCGGTCCCGGAGAAAGACGAGGCGGCCGGATCGCGATGTGCAACCGAGGCAGTCGGGCCTCGGGGACGCACGTCTTGTCAGGGAGGCGGACCCCGAGGCCCACGGCCACAACATGGCGACGACCGACGGTAACGATCCCGGGATACTCCGCCGCAGCCCACCGGATCACCTGACGAGTGGCTCCCGATCTCGCCTTCCACCGGAGACGTGGTGCCCATCTAACCCGACTAAATCAGCGGCCTCGTGGCCGGCTTCCAGCTCGCGCGCGAAGGCGCGCACGGCGTCGGCCACCACGTCTGCGGCACCCTCCGCCCCGACCCTGGGACCCCTGTCGGCCGTCCGCCGCGCGACAGCGCGGGGCGTTCCCCCGGACCGGTCTCGCCGATGGACGGAAGGCCCCACCACCGGGTGGGAATGATGAACTGGCTCGCGACGACGTTCAGTCCGCACCGCTCACACACGACCGCGAGGTTGAGCCACACGGCACTGTAGGGGTGGACGTCCTTGAAGCCGTGGCCGTCGCGGGCGTAGATGAGCAGCGCGACATCGCGCTGCCCGCGGCCAGTGGCTCGCATCCCGGGGATGTCGCCGATGAACGCGCGGGCGAAGGCCGCCGAGCGGGCCGACCCGCACCGGCCCTCCGGGATGTCCGCGAGGTACACCCGCAGGGGGTCGCCGGACTCGGCGACGGCGATCCGACCGGCCGGTTCGCGCCCGAGCGCACCGGCCACGAAGTCGGCCAGGTCGGCCGCCTCGACGGCAACGGGCGCGTTGTCGCTGTCGGACATGACGGTTCCTCGTTCCAGGGAAGGTGGGGCCGCGCGGGCGGCGGCGCGGCCGAGGCGATGTGGAGCGGCTGGCGGTCGGCCGGGGCCCGCAGACCCCCCGGCCGCCGGGGGTTGGGCGCGAGCAGCAGGGCCTTCGTCGCGTCCTTGAGCGGGCCCTTCTGGTCGTGCAGCAGCGTGGTCATCGCCAGGTTGGCGCGGTGCTCCTGCCCGGTCAGGGCCTCGGGGGCCTTGACGGTGCGGAAGTGGTCCTCGAACTCCACGACGGCCTGAAGGGCGGCCCAACGGGTGCCCCGGATGTTGTCCTGGGTGCCGGCCTCGGCGAACAGGTGGTGCAGCCGGTCCCGGCGCTCCTTCTGGGCGGCGACCCCGTGGCCGAGTCCTCGTAGCCGACTCGGGAACCCAGCGATCGGTGGACCTCCGCTCTGGCGCAACGCCTACCCCCCAAGCCTCGGGATCGACCGTCCGAGAAGGAAGACGACACCGCATTCGTCCCATTGGCAGGGGTTGCCGCGGCTTAACGCCCGAAAGGTTCACCTCAGAGTCGATGGAACAATGACCACTAACTCGCTATAGACATTCACCACCGACCGGCCGTGAATGTCTACGCCGCTGCTCAGCCGGCTTGTACGCCTGCGTCGTCGAGGCTCTCCTCGTCGCCGGACGAGGGGCCCGGCACGGTGCTCCTGGTGGCCAAGGCATGCTTCCGTGGCCTGCCCTTGGGGCGGCGCGCCGGCACCTCGGCGCCCAGCCTGGCGAGCTCCTCCGTGCTCCAACCGGCCGCCTCGGCGGCCGCGTACGCCCTCCCGTACGGGACCTCGGTTTCTGCCAGCTGGTCCTTCAGGCACTTTCGCTCCGCCATGACGGCTGCGAGCGGCACGATGGCCTTCTCGCGGTCGTCCTGGATCTCGCGCATTCGCCTCAGAAAATCGTCTTCCCTCGTCATGCAGCGGATCGTAGAGCCACCGCCCCCGACGGTTTCGAATCTTCCCGCGCGCCTCACCCGTGTCGGTGATTTCCGGCTGCCAATCCGGCGTATCCGCTGGCCGTCAATTCGATGACCAAGCAAGGTGGCGCAGCAGGGCGGCACGGCCAGGGCCACCTTCGAACCGACCGCCCGAAACCCCCGGCCAGCGGAACCGAGGAGGACCGACGGTGAGTGCCACAGAGGGCGCCCGACGACGGGAACGGCAGATGCAGTCGCCGCGGTCGAACCGGGTGAACCTGGCCTACAACGATGCCGAGCTGACGATCGTACAAGAGGCCGCGAAACGCGACGGCATGGCGGTGTCCGCGTGGGTGGCCCGAAAGGCACTGGCGGTGGCCAAGTCCCAGCTCGTGCCGGTATCCGCGGATGCCCGGGACGTACTGGCTGAACTCATCAGATCGCGCGGCGAACTGGTGCGAATCAGCGAGTCCCTCAGTCCGGTCGGTCCCCGCGATGGCGAGCCCGGCACACTCCTCATCGAGGAAGCCGTACGGCGAGTCGACCGCGCGACGCTGCAGCTGATGCGCGAGCGGGCGTCGCGCTGGTGATCCCCAAAAGAGCGAAGGGCGGAAACGACACCGCCGGGCTGCTGTTCTACCTGTACGGCCCCGGAAAGCGGGACGAGCACGAGGACCCGCGCATGGTCGCCGCCTGGGCGTCATGGGTGCCCGACCCCGCGCGGTCGGCGGAGACGACGGTCGGGGATCTCGCGCTGCTCCTGGACGCTCCGGTGCACGCTTCCCGGGGCACCATCCCGGCCGAACTCGTCTACCACGTCGCGGTGCGTCTGGCACCCGAGGATCCGCTCCTGACGGACGAGCAGTGGGGCTCGGTCGCCCGGGCGATGATGAGCGCCGCCGGTGTCGCCCCACAGGGCGACAGATGGGGCTGCCGATGGGTGGCGGTCCGGCATGCTGGCGACCACATCCACATCGTCGCGACGAAGGTCCGCCAAGACGGAATCCAGCCGAATCTGCGGCAGGACATCGTGCGGATGCAACAGCTCGCCCGACGGTTCGAGGTGCGGTGGGGACTGCGTCGGCTGACGTCGGGGGATCGGACCGCGAAGCGGTGGCCGACGACGGGAGAGACCCGAAAGGCCTCGCGCCGTCACCTGCCCGAAAGTGCGCGTGAGCAGCTTGAGCGAACGGTCCGTGTGGCAGCGGCGGCCGCAGCCGGCGAGGACGACTTCTTCGCCCGGCTCCGGTCCTCCGGTCTGCGGGTCGCGCAGCGTTCCGGCCCGGGGCGCAGCGCCCCGACGGGCTACACGGTCGCACTCCCCGGCGACCGAGACCGGGGCGACCGGGCCGTGTGGTTCGCGGGCTCGAGCCTCGCCTACGACCTGTCGCTCCCCCGGGTCCGCGAGCGCTGGCAGGTACCGATCCCGGAGCCAGACGTGCCGCCGCATGCGTTCTGGCAGACGCTCCAGCACAACCTCAGCACGGCTTCGGGTTCGCTCGGCTCCGGCGGACGGCAAGCAGGGGCCGGCGACGTCGCCGCGCTCGGCGACCTTCTCGTCCTGATGTCCGCGGCCGCACCTCCCCTGGTCGAACCGAACCTGCGAGCCTCGGCGGCGGAATTCGAGCGGGCCGCCAGAGCCCCGGGCAGACGCGACCTGGACGGCGAAGCGCGAATGCTCCTTCGGTCCTCGGCCCGCCTCCTCGTGTCGTCGGCCAGGTCGGCCGGGCACAACGACGCGGCCGCCTTCCTGGGCTTCCTCCTGGCCCTGGTCGCAGCCGTCACGGCCGCGCAGCTCTGGCACGAGGAACAGGGCTACCGTCTCCAGGCCGACGCGGCGAGGAGGACCGGCCGGTCGCTCCTGGAAGCTGTGGAGCTGAGCACCGGAGCGTCCGTCGAAACCAGCTCTCGGTCACGCACGAGACGGCCGGGGCCCGCCTCACCGGTGCCCAGCCGATCGTCGCTACTGACCGACGTCGTGACGAGGGCGCTGCCCAGTCATGCGTCGGCGGTGCTCGTGGATCCCGCCTGGCCTGTCCTGCGCAGCCGCCTCATCGCCTTGGAGCGACTGGGCTTCGACCCCTCATCGGTTCTCGCCGCAGTCGCCACGCGGCGTGAACTCGGCTCGGCGGAGTCCATCGCCCAGGTTCTCGTCTGGAGGTTGGACGGCTGGGCCCGCGCTCGCGGCGAGGCTCTGGATACGCGGGCAGCGACAACCGCTACACCGACCGCAGGAGCCAAGAAGACCGCCGGTCCTTCGGCCGGGGCGAATCGCGTTCCCGGCAACGGTACGGAAGGCCCCAGACGGGGCCGCTGAGCGACAGGAGATCACGATGACCATGCCCTACCCGGGTGAACCGTTCGCCGAGGCCGTCGGCGAGGCGGTGCAGACGTCGTCGGCGGCGGTGCGCCTGGTGCTGGCCGTCGCGGACGCGGTCCGCCGTGGGGCGCAGCGGAGGTCGGGGCGGGAGCACCCGCTGCCGCCGACCGACCTGGCGCTCACCGAGGCGGCCGGGGATCTCAAGGCCCTGCTCGCCCCCGATGTCGCCTGGATGTTGATGTCCGGTCCGGACTGGCCGATCATGGCGCAGCAGTTGGTCGCCTTGCGGCGGGCCGGTGTCGACCTGGAGCACTTCCTGCCGCGGGTCGGGGACATCGCGGTGTCGGTGCGGGATGCCGTCCTGTCCGACTCGGCGCGGATCACGGCCGAGCAGACCCAGGAGTGGGCCGGGCTGCTCCGCGAGACCCTTCCGGCGGGCCCGGTGCGCGAAGCGATCCTGGCCTCCCCCACCTGGCCGGAGATCGCCGCGACGATGCAGGAGCTGCTGGAACGGGGCGTCGATGTCCGCCGGATCCTGGCGGCCGCCTACGCCGAGGGGACCGGTGTCGGGCAGGCGGTCGACCGCGGGCTCGACGCCGCTCAGCGGCGGGCGAGCGGGCCGAGCCGGGACTCCGTACGCTCCTACGGTCCGTTGACGGTAGGGCTGGACCTACCGAGGGATCTCGACCTCGGAGACCGCCGGAGGGCGCTGGCGCAGCTGGGTGTTAGCCAGGCGGAGAACGCCTCGTTCGTACGCTGGGTCTACGAGGCGCTGCCCGGCCGGGAGCGTGAGGCGGCGCTGCTGGTGAACTCCCGCCCCTGGCCGCTGCTGGCCGCCCGGATGGCGCACATGCAGGACGGTGGCAAGCCGGTCCGGGAGCACCTGGCGCGGCTGATGCGTGATCGCGGCTGGGAAGCCGGCCCCGCCTCCTACCTCGTGCCCCGCCTCGTCCAGGCCACCGCCGACGCACTACGCAGGCCGGCGAACGACGCCGTCACCGCGGCCACGGTGGTGACCGACGCGGCCCGGGCTTCCTCGGCAACGGCGGGACAGCCCCCGTCATGGACCCGGGGCGCGAAGCCCAGCCCCAAACGCACCGCCCACCGTGCTCCCATCCCGAAGCCCAGCGCCGGACGGTCCCGGTAGCCGCCCCAAGCCCCGCTCTGACACAGCTCCTACGGTCGCGTGGCGCCCGCGAAGTCGGAGGCGGGCATGTCCGTGACGGGGGCCTTCTTGACGACGTCGCCGGTCTTCGGCGCGGAGATCATCAGTCCGTCGCCGAGGTAGAGGGCCACGTGGTAGACGCGGCCGCTGCCGCCGTGTCTCCAGAACAGCAGGTCGCCCACCCGGAGTTCGGCCTGGGCAACGGGACGGTCCGCCGTGGCGGAGTACTGCTCGGCGGCGGTGCGGGGGAGCCGGCGGGCGGGCCAGTAGGCGTACTGGACGAGGGCTGAGCAGTCCCAGCCGACCGTCGCACCGGCCAGGCACTGCCCGTCCCGGTAGCCGCCGTCGCCGTCGCAGTACCCACGGCTGGGCCCGGCCGGGTTGCCGCCGCCATAGCTGTAGGGCACGCCGAGCTGGGTGGCGGCCCGGCGGGCGGCGTCCGGGCCGGCGCCGTGGCCCGTGATCTCCGAGACCGGACCGGTGCCCTGGAAGCGGGCCACGTTGCCCATGATGTCCGCCACATAGCGCCGGGTTTCGGCGTAGGGCGGCACGCCTCGGTTGGCTTCCACGGCGGCCCACCCCGCGTTGTAGGCGGCCAACGCCAGGCGACGGGGGTCGTCGGCGATGCCGGACGCGGCCGCCTGCCCGAGCAGACTGCACATCAGCCGCCCCTGCGCCATCACGGCGTCTCCGATCTCGAAGGGCGAAGCCGTACCGCTGCGGTCGTCGTCCCTCCCCCAGGTCGCCCAGGTACCCGGCATGAACTGGGCCGGTCCTTCGGCGCCCGCCGGACTGCGGGCGTCGGCACGGAAGCCGCTCTCCTCGAACAGCTGGGCCGCGAGCAACGCGGCTGTCAGCGCCGGGTTGTGGCAGGCTTCAGCGGCCTTGAGCACCCATGGCCGGTATTCCTCGGGCAGCCCGGCGACCGGTGTCCTGCCCGTCTCGGCGGCTCCCGCCGTCACCACCGGAACGAACGCCACGACGACCACACCGAGCAGCACGAGGAGCACGAGGAGCACCGCACAGCAGACCGGACCCTTCTTCACGGAGACCTCCTTGTGAGGTGCATCGATAGGCCCGAATGGGCGGATGGGCGTGCCTTCGGCACCGCCAGGGGCGTTACGCCACGTGGTCAAACGATCAGTTCCTCGCTCCTGATCGAAAGGCCGCTCTGACAACGCGAGTTGCTGGGGGAGGTTGCGACGTGGCACCCGATCCGGTGGTACCTGTTCAGCAGGCACGCACCGTCCCGAGGTACGGGCTGATGCCGGTTCACGGATACGACATCGCCTCCGCCGTGGTGCTTCAGATGCTCAACGGCGGCGACGGACGGGGCCTACGGGCCTGCGGGCTCGGACCGGGAGAACCGGTGCCGTACGGCGTCCAGCCGGTGCTGGTCGCTCCCAGCACCGTCTACGGCACCGTGCAGGTGGAGGCGATCGTCCGAAGCTGGCCGGCCGACACCGTTCCGAAGCCGTGGCTCGTCGTGGTGGCCGACGTCCCCGCCAAGCCTGCGGCCGCGGCCCGCTACCGTCTCCGTGCCCTGGGCGGGCGTCTCGCCGGGACGGTGTTCCTGCCCTACCTGCCGGCGCTTCGCTCGGTCGCACGTGCCGAAGACGCCCTGGCCGACGCCGCCGTGGCGCGCGCGGCCGCCCGGCTGCGCACCCAGATGGAAGGGAAGTGACTGATGTTCATCGCCGAAGATCCCAAGAACTCGGGACTGATTCCCGCCGCCAAGCCGACCAAGATCCCGGGAATGGAGGGCACCGTCAGCACCTTGTTCGGCTACGGCCTGTGGATCCTGCTCCTGGCCGGTGTCGTCGCGGCCGGTGTCGGGGTGTGGAAGCTCGCGATGTCCGACAAGTCCCGTCACGGCGGCGGGTCCGAGCCGTTCAAGTGGATGGGCAGTGGAGTGGCGGCCGTCCTGCTGGCCGGCTCGTTGATCTCCATCCTCAACGGCATCGCGGGCTGACATGAGGAAGTCGAGGGGAGGCCGGCCCCTGTCCCGGACCGTGCTGTGGGGCTCGGGCGCCATGCTGGCCGCCGTGCTCGGGCTCACCGGGTACGCGGCCCTGGCCGGTCACGACGACGTTCCGGCGGCCCGGCACGCGGGCCCGGCGTCCACGTCGTCGCCACCGGCGGCGACCACCGCGCCGCAGCCGGCGCCCACGTACAGCGTCCCGCCGACCTGGACCGAGCCGGAGCGCTGGCTCGCCGCGCCGAGGGGTGCGCGGAAGGCGGCGAACGGTCGGGAGACCGGCTTCCCGAACACCACCGACGGCGCCATCGGGATGATGGTGGCCGCCTCCGCGATGGACGTCGAAGGATCCGGCACCCTCGCGGAGCAGCAACTCGCCGTCTACAGGGCCTACATGGCACCCGCCGACCAGTCCCCGACAGCCGAGGCGAAGGTGCGCCAGGGCGCGGAGCGGGCCGACGCCGCGACCCGCAGAACCCTCGGACTGCCAGAGAGCGGGCCGCTGCCGGGCGGCGCGTTCATGCGGACCGTCATGATCGGGGTCAAGCTCATCCAGGTCACCCCCGCCCAGGTGACCGCCTACGTACTGATGAACGTCACCGACAAGGCCGGGGAGACGGCCGCGGAGAAGACGGTCTACAGCGTGGGGATCCTCGGAGCCGTCTGGCAGGACGGCGACTGGAAGTTGTCAGGACAGGCCATCAAGGACGCGGCGGCGCAGGCCGACCGGAAGCCGCCCATCGCGGCGCCGGGCGACGCCGCCTTCAACGCGGCAGGCTGGACCGCGATCAGGCAGGCGTCGTGAGGCGTCGGATCGCCGCCGTCCTCCTGTCCCTGGCGGTCGTGTTCGGCAGCGCCACGGCCATCGCGCCACCGGCCGCCGCGGACGACGGCGTCGTCGGCTCGATCGTGGACTTCGGCTGCTAGCAGACCGCTGTCGGTCTGGTCGGACGGATCTTCGACACCGACTGGTGCGAGTCGGCCGGGAAGGCCACCGACAAGGCGGTCAAGGAGGAGTGGAACTCCATCTGGGAGTCCGCCGTCGGCGACTGGCTCAAGGCGGCGGTCGAACTCTGCAGAACGCTCATGGCGGCGACGCTGGCGATCGCTTTGAAGGGACCGTCGCTGAAGCTGGAGAACACCGGGCTGTGGAACGGGAACGCCGTACTGGCCGGGATGATGGCGTGGCTCGGCCTGCTGATCTCCGTGTTCGGATTCATGTGGCAGGCCGGGCGCATGGCTGTCACCGGCCAAGCCAAACACCTGTTGCGGGCCGCCTCGGGGTGGGGGCAGAACGCGATGCTGAGCGTCTTCGGCGTATCGCTGGTGGCGCTGCTGCTCACCGCCGGTGACGCGCTGACCGACGGCCTGGTCCAAGGCGTCTTCCATGACGACACGACCGCCTTCGACAAGATCATCACCACCATGGTCCCCAACGGGATCGTGAACCCCGTGATCGTGGCCGGCGGCGCCGTGGTGCTCATCCTGGTCGGCTTCGTCCAGCTCATGCTGGTCTTCCTGCGCAACAGCGCGATCCCGATCCAGTGCCTGCTGCTGCCGATCGCCGGGGCCGGACGGGTCGGCGGCGACGCCACCCAGAAGTGGGTGACGAAGCTGATCTCCTCGATCCTCGTCGGCATCGCCTACAAACCCGTCCTCGCGGTCATCATCTGTGCGGGCTTCACCGAGTTCGGTAAGTCGGACGGCTTCGCCGCGTGGCTGCGCGGCCTGGCCACCCTGATGCTCGGCATCCTCGCCCCCGGACCGCTCACCCGGATCTTCGCCTCCCTGAGCGAGGAGCTCGGGTCGGGCATGGCCGGCTCCGGCGCTGTCGGGGCCATGGGTGCGATCGGTGCGATGGCGGGGCGCGGAAGCGGTGAGATCGCCGGAAGCGGGGCCGAGGGGGCCGGGGGAAGCCAGCCGACCACAGCCGTGGAACACGCCAAGCGCGTCGAACAGGCCAGGTCCAGGGGCAAGGCCGCCGCCGACGAGCAGGACGGCGGCAGCGACGCCCTCGCTCAGGCCTCCCGTACCGGTGCCGGGTTGGTCCCGAACCCGACCGCCCCGGGAGACGGTGCGAGCTCCGCAGCCGGTGCCGGGGGCTCGGCGGGAGCCGGTGGTGCGGCAGGTGCTGCCGGGGCAGCGACCGGAGCGGGCCCCGTGATCCAGGTCCTGGACGGACTCGACCAGGCCGTTCAACAAGGTGCCGGGGAGATCGGAAACGGAGGACACCTGTGACCACGCTTGAAGTCCCGGACGGGTTGAGGGTGCAGGGATTCCGTGCACGGCGCAGCTTCGGCCTCGCCGGAATGTCGCGCGAAGCCACCATCCTGGCCGCCGTCGTGCTGATCGCCGACGGCATCGTCGGCGCCCGCTACCCCGGCACCTTGCTCGTCACCATGCCGCTCACGCTCGCCCTCGCGGGGCTGGCCGCCGCGCGCCGTCAGGGCATGCCGGCTCTGGCCTACTACTGGGCCGTGCTCGCCTGGCGGCATGCCGACCGTTCGGGCAGCACCTCCTACCGCCAGGTCCTTCTGCCGCAGCCCTACGCGCTGGACCTGCCCGGCGTCGGCGCGAGCTCCGTGCTGATCGCCGCCCACGACCCCACCACGGGCCGTCCGGTCGGGGTGGTCCACAACCGGTCCAGCGGAGCGATGACCGTCACCACCCTGCTCGCCCCCGGCGGGACGCTCATGGCCACCACCAGCGCGGTACGCGGCAGCCTGCGCAGCTGGAGCGCGGTCCTGGACGCGATGAGCACCGACGAGCAGATCCTGGGCGCCGCCGTCACCGTCCAGATCACCCCGGGCGCGGGCGAAGCGCTCGCCGACGACGTCAAGGACCGCCGTCGACCGGACGCCCCACGCCTGGCGCTCGACACGATCGACGAACTCGTGCGCACCACGCCGCGCGCGACCGCCTCGGTGGCCCCGTGGATGAGCGTCATCGTCGACCCCACCGCGGGGGCGAACCCGCCGACCGACCTGGCCGAGCAGGTGGCCGAGGCCCTCCGGGTGGTCGACACGCTCGACCTGAACGGCACCGGCACCGACATCGTGCGCCGGAGCACGCCCACCGACCTTCGCCGCCTGGTACGTTCCGCCTACGATCCGGCGGTGTTCGACGCCCGGGACGAGGACTTCGCCGGGCTGACCTGGGGTGAGTGCGGCCCGGTCGCCGCCGACGACCTGCTGGAGGCCTACGCGCACGACGGCGCTGTCTCCGTGAGCTGGGTGCTGCGGGAGATGCCGCGCCGCCCGATCCCCTACAGCGTGCTGCTGCCGCTGCTGAGCCCCGGGCGGTTCCAGCGCCGCGTCACCCTCTCCTACCGGGTGCTCGACCCGTACGAGGGCGAGGCGGTCCTGGAACGTGAGATCTCCAACGCCGAACAGCGCGCGCAGGCGACCGCACAGGTACGGGGACGCGCGAGGTGGAGCCAGAAGGCCGACCACCAGCGTGCCGAGCAGGCCGCCCACCAGGCGGCGAGCGGCGCCCAGGTCGTCGAATGGACGCTGAGGGTCACCGCCACCGCCCGCTCCGCCGCCGAACTCCCCGACGCCCGGCAGGAGTTGGAACGCGCGGTGAAGGCGACGAAGGGCATCCGGATGCGCCCCGCCTACGGCGCGCAGGCGTCCACGTTCGCGGCCGGTCTGCCGATCGGCTACCAGCCGTTGGTGAAGTAGGGAGTCGGCATGGGACAGCCGAAGCTGCTGACGCCGCGTTGGAACCCCGACCCGGACGACGGCTGGCCGGAGCGCGGGAAGGCCCGCGGTGTACCGGGCGGGCGGCGGACCTACGCTCCGCGGCTGGGCTGGGGCGGCCTGTTCGGTGGCCGGGCAGCGGTGGAGGACACCGGCACCGTCTACACCGGGCCCTCCACCCAGGCCGGCGCGATCTATCCGTTCCTCCTCGGTTCGGGGCTGCCGCCTCGCGGAGTGCCGGTCGGCCGGGACGTGCTCACCGGCGAGCTGGTGTGTGTCGACCCGTCCGGCTGGACCGGGAAGCTGACCACCAATCCCGGGGTGTGGGTCATGAGCCAGCCCGGCGTCGGCAAGAGCGCCCTGGTGAAGCGCATCTGCCTCGTCTACGTCGCGTTCGGCAGCATGATGTGCGTGCCGGCCGACGTCAAGGGCGAGTACACCGCGATGATCCGCGAACTCGGCGGCAGCGTGCTGAGGATCGGCACCGGGGCCGACCGGATCAACCCGCTCGACTCCGGCCCTCTCCTGGGCCGATCGGCCTCGCTGCCCGCCGCCGAACGCGGCGCCCTGCTCGACGTCCTCAACGGCCGCCGGCTGGAGACCCTCGGCGCCCTGCTGGCCACCCGGTGCGGGCTCGGTCGCCAGCCGGACGAGATCGAACGCTCCGCACTCACCACCGCCGTACAGCTCGCCGCCGATGCCGCGCCGGGCACCGACCCGGTCATCCCCGACGTCATCACCGTCCTGCGCCAGGCCCCCGAGGCGCTGCGGGCCAAGCTGGCGGCCGAGGGCGACACGTACCTCGACCTGACCCGCTCGGTCGTGGCAGGGCTGGACAACCTGGTCGACGGGCCGCTCAAGGGCATGTTCGACGGGCCGACCACGACGCCGCTCGACCTGGACGCCCCGTCGGTGTCGGTCGACATCGACGCCCTGCGGGCCCGGGGCCGTGACGTCGTCTCCGCCGGGATGATCGCCAGCTGGGCCTACACCTACAACACGATCGACAGCGCCCGCAGCCTCGGTGTGATCCGCCGCCGGCTCGTGCTGCCCATGGACGAGATGTGGCGGGCCCTGCGTTCCGGCCCCGGCCTGGTCGACGCCATGGACTCCATCAGCCGCCTCAATCGCACCACCGACGACGTCACCATCTACGTCACGCACTCACTCCAGGACATGGAAGCCCTACCCACCGAGGAGGACCGGGCCAAGGCCAGAGGCCTGATGGACCGGTGCGACACCTGGGTCATCGGGGGCTCGACCGACGAGGAACTCGGCCGCGTCTCCGGCAAACGAACCCTGACCGAACAGGAACGCCTGCTGATCACGTCCTGGGCCTCGGCCACCAGCACCGGCCTCGACGCCTCCGACCACGTCCATCCCGGCTGCGGCAAGTACCTCATCAAGCTGGGCACCAGGCCAGGCATCGCCGCGGCGATGGAACTCACGTCCACCGAGCAGCGGCTCTACCAAACCGACACGGCCGGGAACGCGCCCGAAGGAGCCCGCCGATGATGACCGAGAACGACCGGGCGTGGCTCGCCGGCGGCTCGGTGGTCCTGTCCGCCTCCACCTGGACCGGTGCCTCCGTCTGCGCCGCCATCGCCGGAGCCGACGTCCCGCCGCTCAGCCCCTTCACCGTCTTCGAGATGACGCGCGACTGGCACTCCGTCTGGCCGAACTCCCCCACCACCAGTGCCATCGGCGCCGTACTCCTCGACCTGGTCGTCCTCGCCGGCATTCTCTGGGGCCTGCGGACGGGACTGCGCTGGTTCCACAACGCCTCCCACCTCGCCACCCTCCACCAGGTACGCGACCTCGCTCCCGAGCGCGCAGCCCGCACCGCCATCCGGCTGCGCGCTTCCCTCCACGGGGTCAGGCCTCGCGCCGTCGCCCCGCACGACCGTGGTGTGCTGCTCGGCGACCACCTGCCGACCGGCGTGGAACTGCGCGGGTCCGACGAGGACACCTACCTCGCCCTGATGGCACCCCGGGCCGGCAAGTCCTCGACGATCGCGATCCCGGTCGCCGAGGAAGCCCCGGCGGCCCTGCTGCTGACCAGCAACAAGCCGGACGTCTACGCCGCCACCCTGGCCTCCCGCCAAAAGGCGGGCAACGTCTGGGCGTTCGATACCCAGGGCGTGGCCCGGATCGAGCGGGCATGGTGGTGGGACATCATCTCCGAGGCCGAGACGCTCGACCGCGCCGAGCGCCTGGCCGGGCACTTCGTCAACCAGGTCAAGTCGGACGTCGCCGACCCGTTCTGGTCTCAAGGCGCCGGCGACCTGCTGGTCGGCATGTTCCGCGCCGCCTGGTGGGACGGCGCCACCGTACGGCACGTACTCAAGTGGCTGGCCGACCCCAAGGAACGGGCGCCGCTGCGGATCCTCTACCAGCACGAGGAGGTCCTCGCCGAACAGGTCGACAGCTCCATCAACATCGCCGAGGAGACCCAGTCCGGCATCTACCAGAACGCCCGCACCGCCGTCAGCGCGCTGCGCGACGAGAAGGTGCTCGCCTGGCTGCTCCCCGACCGGCACCGGCCCCGGTTCCGGCCGGAGGAGTTCGCGCTCAGCCGGGACACCCTCTACCTGCTCAGCAGGAAGGGCGGCGCCGCCTCCGCCGTCGTCGCCGCGCTGGCCGACTCCGTGTTCACCTCCGCCTCCGAGGCCGGAGAGCGCCACGGCGGACGCCTGCCCGAGCCGATGCGCGCGGTCCTGGACGAGGCGGCCAACATCTGCCGGATCGAGGACCTGCCCGACCTCTACAGCCACCTCGGCTCACGCGGCATCACTCCCTGCACAATCCTCCAGTCCTACCGGCAGGGCGTACGGGCCTGGGGAGAGGTCGGCATGGACGCCCTGTGGAGCGCGGCCACGAAGAAGGTGATCGGCGTCGGCCTGGACGACCCGCGCTTCGTCAACGACATCGCCACCCTCGTCGGCAACCACGACGTCATCCGCGAGTCCCGTTCCAGGAGCCGCGACGGCGGTTCGACGTCCTTCAGCGAGCACCGCGAGCAGATCCTCGAACCTGCCCAGGTCCGTGCCATGAAGCGCGGCACCGCCCTGCTGCTGTCCACCGGCATGCCCGTCGCCCAGATCGCGCTGCGCCCCTGGTACGAGGAACCGGCCATGGCCCACCTCGGCCCCGCGATGAAGACCGAGGAGGCTCTCATCGCGAAGCGTGCCGCCGTCGCCTGGGAGGCCCGGAGGTCGGCTCGCCATGACTGACGAAGCCGCGGATCGGGTGCTCACCGAGGACGTGGAAGATCTCAAGGCCATGCTCCAGGCCGTTCAGGCCGAGTTGCGGGACCTCCGGGAGTCCGGCTCGGCCAGCGCCGGATCGGCGGATCACGGAAGCGAGACACCCGACGACGCCGAGGCAGAGCAGGAGGAGAGCACCGAGTGGCAGTACCCGCCCTTCCTCTTCCTCCTCGAAGGCGAGCAGCGCGACGCGGAGCTGAGGCTGCTCGCGGAGTGGGTCGAAGGCGTCCTCGTCCCCGGCTGCCTCGGCGAGGCATCCGCCGAATCCCGGTGGTGCCATCTGTGGATCGAGCACTGGGACGCCGTCGGTGTCCTGCACGCGATGTGGCTGGCCTGGCAGGAACTCACCGATCCCGCCACCTGCGGCTACACCGGGCCCAGCGTCTGGTACCGCGACCACTACCGGCCGCACATCGCCGACCTGCGCGGTCCGGGAGGGCCGTTCGCCGGCTGCACCAAGGGCGAACACCGGACCGGGCACCGACTGCCCGGCAGGGTGCCCAGCGCCTGGTGCACGACCGAGGACGACAGCTGACCGGCCGACGCTACCGGGTCTTCCTCCGCGGATGGAGCGCACCGACCTCTCGGGACAGCTCGGACGCGCGGTGGGCCGGCAGGCGCGCCGGGTCCGACGGGCGGGCCACCGTCGTGCTGCGGGCACGGGCGGCGGCGGCCTTCACCCGGCGGGTGTCGTAGAAGGGGTCCCCGGTGAAGCCGAGCGTGTTCCGACGGTCCGCCTCCAGCACGGCCCGGCCGAGGGGGCTGCCGACCGCTTCGGCCGCGCGCGCGGTGGCGATCTGCGCTGCGGCGGACGCTTGACGGGCGCTGTCGTAGGCGATCGTGATGTGGCGGATCTGCTCGGGCGACGCCGGGTACCACCTGGTCCAACCGTCCCGGAACCGGTCGGAGGGTGCGCTGCCGCGGGGGTTGTGGGCGGGATCGGAACTGAGGAGTGCTCCGCGCTGGACCAGGGCGGAGCCGATGCGGGGGACGTGTTCGGCGAGGATCTGTCCGGCTGCGGGGACAGCGTGGGCGGCAGCGAGCAGGTGGGTTGCGTCGCCCGGCGCCGTGATGATCTCGTGCGGGGCCCTGGGGGCGCGCCGCCCGGTGTCGCGGCGGGTCCAGCCCGGGGAGAAGAGGGTGCGCCCGAGCCGGACCACCGCGAACTCCGCCTCACGGACGAGGCGCGGGTTCGAGGCCGCGGGCGCGCTGCCGAGGCCCGACTTCCAACTGGCCGCGGCCTGTTGCCAGGCCTGAGCCGCCTCTCGCAAGGCGCCGCCGGCCACATCCACGACGCCCTGGGCGACCGGGTCGGACGTGAGGAGATCCCGGGTGTGCTCGATCAGACGGGCGGTGAGCAGGTGGGCCACCGCGGAGTGGTCGGCGGCGATCGACAATTCGGCGACGGTGGCGTCCGGGAGGCGCTGGGACGCTTGCTGCGCCACGTGGGCGGCCAGCCATTCCAAACCTCCGCCGACCGCCCGGAGCGCTTCGTACTGCGACTCGCCCGGCCTGACCGGGGGCGGCGGCGCCGTGGCGGCCTGCGGGAGGTGCGTGAGACCGGGAGCCGGGACGGACGGGCGGGGCGAGTGGAGCTGGCGCTGGATGCCGATCGCCGCCCGCTCGATGAGCACCGCGCGCTCCCTGAGGCGGTAGGCCACGTCATGGCTGCGAATCACCCGGCGGTCGGACGGGCACAGCTGGCCGATCCGCACGGCCACCCGCCCGGCGACGCTGGCGAGTTCGGCCGTCTGGGCGACCACGTGGCGCGCGACCCCGGAGCTGTCCAGGTACGCGGCGTAGGGGCTGCGGGGCTCTCCGTCCGGCCCGTGGTGGCTGGCGAGCAAGTCTCCGGCGAAGCGGAGGAAGCCCACGGCTTCGGCCAGGTGCGACGCTGCCGGGTCGGGCTCGGGCCACGCATAGAAGGCCTCGTCCCGCAGCAACCGTCCGAGGATCTCCACGTTGCTGTGCAGTCGGGCCACGTCGCCTTCGGCAATGCCGAGCGGGTCGGGAGCGAGGGCTCCGAATCGGCTGGTGCCGCGGTGGAGCAGCTGGAAGACGTCCGCCAGCGCCTCGCTGCGAGCGGCGTGCTGACCTGGTGTGCTCGGGCTATCGGCGTCGGCGAGGGTGAGGGCCGCCAGGGCGTACTCCATCCTGGAAAAGGCCAGGGTGACGAAATCACCCCAGGTGACGTCCGTCATCCGGCCGCTCCCTGCTCGACGGGCAGGGCATCGCGCAGTGCGGCGGCGGCGTCCCGGGCGTGGAGGGCGGCCATGTGACGGTCCCGCATCCGCCGGACGTCGGGCGAGCGCCGGGCGAGCTCGTCGAGTGCGTCGGCGAGGCCGGCCAGGTGGTCGACCAGGTCGTGGTCGGCCAGGCGGTCGCCGCCCTCGGGGTCGCTGTCGGGCAGTGGGAGGTAGATGGTCGCCTCGGTGGCGTAGGAGGCGGCGGTGAGGGCGGCCAGCTGGTCGTAGCGGTCGTCGCGGACGGCCAGGTCCGCGAGCGCGTGTGCGGCAGTGGCGGCCGTCCTCAAGGCGGTGGCGGCCGCCTGTTCGACGTCCGGCTGGTCCGGGTTCGGGTTCATGATTCGGTCCTCCGATGGGATGGCGGTGCGGAGACAGACGAGCACAGCTCGCACCGGTTCGGGGTACCGACCGGGGTTGCTGTGGAAAACACGGGCCTGACAGCAGGGCGGTTCACCGGATCGGATGAACTCGCCGAGTTCGCTCCCAGCCTCGGCTCACCTCTGCTTGGGCGTGCGCCCCGGCTGGACGGACGATCCGCCACGTCGCAGGTGCGCCGGCCGCTCACCCGCAGCGGCGGTCGGCCGCCTCGGGGACGTACGGGCCGACCGCGCCGTGGCCGCTCTCGCCGAGACGCTTCCTGGTTGCGCGGCCGTCGGGCCAGGCCGTTGCAGCGCCTCGCCCATCCGCCGCAGCTCGGGAACATCGACGGTGATGGACGGAGTCCCGGCGGCGGGACCTCCATCCTGACGCCGCGCGGACATGCTGTAGGCACCTGCCGCGTTGCCGAGAACCAGGAGGGCCTCCGCGCTCGGCAGCCCGATCTGGCCGCGGCGCAGCCGGTCAGAGGCCAGTTGGGCGAGCCGGGCGATCGTCTCGCAGGCGCGGATCGACACATTGCGAAGGAACTCGGAGACACGGTGGTCGCCGAAGAGCCGACCGGCACATTCACCTGCCCTCAGCGCGAGAGTTCGCCACAGTCGGCCAACCGCTTCCCGTACGGCCCCAAGTTGGCGCCATTCCTCCAGTCCGCGAAGGTCTGGGTCGCATCGCTCGGCATCGCGAAGAGCTGCGTTGACGGCCTCCGCGCCGTACCCTGCGGCAGGCAGTACCGTCGCCCCCTGCACGTCCCGCATCACAGGTCCACCCGACTTCGCGGCAACCTGCTGCCACCGAACCCGCAGCGCCTCGACATCGGCCTCCAGGATCACTCGCAGATCGTCGGCCGTGCTACGCCCCGCGGGCACGATCTCCTTCCAGGCCTCCATCACCTCACGGAGCTGCACCCTGAGATCGGGCAGCCCGACCTGGTCCGTCACCAGCCGAGCACCTTCCGGCTCAGCCGTTCCCTTTTCGGTCCACAAGGGCAACTGATCCGCCTGCGCTTCCCAAGCTCCTGCCGAATTCTCGTGTGCCGCCGATTCCAGGTGTGCACGCACTGACCCGCCGTCCGTTCCGGCACCCGCCGTCAAGCTCCCCACGAGTCCGGCCGAGACCGCGTCCTCCTCTGCCAGCCGCTCCCAAATCCTCTGATCATTCTCTGGAGGAACACCGAGAATGACGTCCTCCCGCTCCGCCGGCTGCAGTGATCGCATCCACCATCTCCCACACGACTATCCGCATATACGTCTGTCTGCACCAACAAGGAGTGGGATGCTTCGGGCGGGCACCGCCCCCTCCAGGTACGAGCTCCCCCGGTGTAGCACACGCCTGCCGAATTTCACCGGCCAACGCGACGGCCATATCCGAACTCATCGGCTCACCCTGATCACAAGCACCGGCGCGCCATCAATCCTCGCGGCACTGGCGCCCGCGCACCCGAGTTTCCGAAGGCCACCCGACCAACCATCAGGGGTGAGCCGAGAATCGGCCCCGTCGACGAACCCTGTCCCGAGAGCGAGCGAAGTCAGCAATGACTGAGTACAGCGAGCGAAGTCAGCAATGACTGAGTACAGCGAGTTAGTGCTTATTGTGACACTTAATGCTGCTGACAAGGCTGGATGATTCGGCGATCCCGTCCATTCACGCTGGTACCGGATCCTCCGCCGTCGGGTGGTTCGCACCACCGGTCACTGGCCCACGTCCTGCGTCGCCTAGCCTTGAGCGATGAACCTGAGCCTTGCGTACCGGACCGCCGAATCGCTGCTCACGGGCATCCCCCTGCGCTGGGCGCACTCCCGTCAGGTATTCGAGCAGGCCCGGCTCCTCGGCCCGACGCTCGGGGGCGACGAGGAGCTGGTGCGTGTCGCCGCAGTTCTTCACGATGTCGGGTACGCGCCCTCGGCGGTCGACACCGGCCAGCACATGATCGACGGCGCCCGGTACCTGCGTCGGATCGGTGTCCATGCCGAGGTCTGCTCGCTCGTCGCCTACCACTCGTCCTCGGAGTGGGAAGCGGCCGAACTGGGACTGTCGGCCGCGCTCGCGGAGTTTCGCCGGCCGCCGTCGGACCTGCTGGACGCGATCACGTACTGCGATCTCACGAGCGGACCCGACGGCACCGTGGTCGACCCGGTGTCCCGGCTCGACGAGGTCCTTCACCGGTACGGCACCGGCCACGTCGTCCACCGTGCCGTCTCCGCGGCTCGCCCGGCGCTGCTGGCCATGGTCGACCGGGTCGCGAAGCGGATGGCCGAGTCCGCCAGCGCCTGAGTCAGCCGAGGTGTGGGGCCGGCTCGTTCCGGAAGCCGTGGTCGAGGCGGAGCCTGGTCGTCGGGGCGATGTCCATCCCTTCGAGTTCCGCTCGCGGAACCCAGCGCACCTCGAAGGACTCGGAGCTGGCCGTGAGGCGGCCGCCGACCGGCCGCGCCCGGAAGCACAGGGAGAACTCCTGGCGCACTTCCCCGTCGGAGAACTCGATCACGTGCCCGGGGTCGCTGTACGTGCCGACGAGGCCGGTGACCTCGACCTCGATACCGGTCTCCTCCCGCACCTCGCGCACGACGGCCCCTGGAAGGTTCTCGCCGATCTCCAGAACCCCGCCGGGCATGCCCCAGCGGCCGTTGTCGGAGCGCCGCTCCAACAGGAGATCGCCGCGCTCGTTCACCACGAACGCGGTGACGGCGGGCACGATTCGCTGGGCTTTCGGGGCCTTCGGATCGTCGAAGTAGTCGGTCCGGCTCACGATTCCTGCCTCGGTAGCGGAACAGCACCGGCCCAGACCTTCTCGAAGCTCTGCCGGTAGGTCGAGACCAGCTGGGCGCCGACGACGCGGCGCAGGTGGAGCACCGGGGTGAGCGGTGCGCTCACCCCGTAGATCTGGGTGTTCACCAGCATCTCGTCGTCGAACCAGTACAAGGAGTTGTGCAGCGTGGACCGGTGCGTCCGGAACTCGATGCCGGGCGTTCCGTAGAGCGGCCGGTAGAGCTTGATGACCTCGCACACCTTGTACGCGACGCCCTCGCCGAGTTCCTCCTCCTCGCCCCGTCGCGCGACCTCCGTACTCTCCGGGTCACCGAGCAGCAGACGGATCCGGACGCCCGCCCGAGCCCGTTCGGCGAGCGCCCGGTGCCAGCGCGGGTTCTCGGCGAGATGGACGCCGGCATGGACGAGCACGCCGATGTCGGAAGCCGAGCGCTGAGCGAACTGCAACCACAACTCCGGTGGCACGGAGGAGCGGTGGGGGTATACATGGACGATCTCGGCGTCGGCCTCGTCCAGGCGCCGGGTCTCCGACTTCGCGTCCGGCCAGAGGTAGTCCTCGTCGGTCTGCAGCTTGGCCGCCGCCGCCTGGCGATGCCGCCTGTACGGTTCACGGCTCTTGAGGATCCAGCGCTCCACCGTCTTGGCATCGACTCCGCAGTGCTCCGCCAGTTCCCGCTCGGTGACTCCGCGGACGACCAGCGCGGACCGAAGGCGTTCGTTCGCCATGGCACCCCCGGGTGGGACGTCTTGGGACGTATTGAGACTCCAGGAGAATACCGAGGACGTCCCAAGACGTCCAGCTCAGGCCTGATCATGTCCCCCTCCCCACCGGCATTCTGAGTCTCCGCCGGTTCGACCGGATCGAATCGGCCGGCTCGAATCCACCCGCTCATCTGCGGAGACTCGCCATGATCCCCTGCATCCTCAGCGCCGTCGTCAGCGACCTGATCGGCACCGCCGGCGTCCTCGCCGACATCCACGTCAGCCCCAAGGGGCTCGCTCTGACGGAGGCGGCGTGAACACGACCGCCGACGCCAACAGCACCGAGGCGCCTCGACGGCCCCTGCCGCTGCCCGGCCTCCTCTCGGCCGTCCACATCCTCGACCCCCACACCCCCGGCATCGCGGGCCTGGCCTCCTATCTGGCCCGGAGGCACGCTCGGGTGACGGTCTCGCCGCCGCGCCCCGATTCCCGCCCCGACCTGCTCCAAAGGCTCGAACGGTGCGGTGTCGGCCTTCGGGCGGCCACTCCCGGGACGGCCTCGCTGATCTGGGGCGGGGACAACACCGTGGTGCACGAGGTCCTGGACCACGCCGTCGGCCGAGGCCTTCCGATACTGGGCTACGGGCGGGCCGTCGAGCTGCTGGCCGCCACGGCGCCGACCACGGTCGCCGTCGCCGGCAGCCACTCGACCACCATGGCCGCCGCCGCGCTCACCTGCGCGCTCGTCAGCCGCGACCCCGGGTGGATCCTCGCCGAGGCACCCAAAGGAGACTCCGCCGGCTACGACGGCGGCGGAGAGCTCCTGGTGGTGGACCTGTGCCCGGACAGCTCCGGCCACGACGCCTCGCCGCCCGGTTGGCGCTTCCGGTCCCTGGGCGAAGGCCTCGACCCGGCCGTGACGCTGGTCACCGCCGCGGACGCCGCACCGCCGAGCTGATGGAACCAGCAGGAGGCGCTGGACCAGATGGAGGCCCTCGCCCGACGGAGCGGCACGGTGGTGCTGTGGGCCGCCCAGCCCGGCTGCCTGGAGCTCGCGGACCGGCTGCGCCGGCGCCGGGGCCCGAGCGTGGTGACCGTCGGTCGCGGCGCCGACATGGACGTGCAGGTCCTCGGGAGCTTCTGGACCGGTGAGGAGCACCGCGTCACCGTCCAGGCCGGCGGCGAGCGTCACACCTTCACCGTGCCGGTCGCGGGGACGAACTCCGCCATGGCCGTGGCAACGGCCTGGGCCGCGGGCTGGGCGCTCGGTGTCCCCGGCGACGAACTCGTCGACGGGCTCGGCGCGTTCGCCGGCGTCGAGAGGTCGCTGACCCGGCTCGGCACGAGCGGTGGAATCGACGTCGTGGAATCCATCGCCGTGCACCCGAGGGAGATCGAGGCCGACCTCCAGGGCGCGCGGATGCTCACCGAGGGCGCGGTGGTGGCCGTGTACGAGCCCTCCGGGCATCTGCGGTCGAACACGCTCGCCGGCCTGATCGCCGACGCCCTGACGGCCGCCGACCGAACGGTGCTGCTGCCCGTCCACTCGACGTTCCCCCGTCACCACAATCGCGTCGACGGCGGCGAGAGCATCCTCACCGCCAGTCCCGCGGGCACGGTGATCCGCTACGAGCCCGGCCTGGACCAGCCGGGCCCCGAGTCGCTGGTCGCCTCCCTCGTCCGACGGGGCGACCTGGTCCTGACCATCGGCCCCCACGCCGCCCGCCGGATCGGGCCCTCCCTGCTGGCCGCCCTCGACCGCTCGTAGCCTCCCCTCCTCCCCCGCTTCTGCTGGAGATCCGCCATGCCCACCTCCCGCCCCGTCAAGCCCGACCTGTCCGAGGCCGACGTCCTCCTCCTGCAACAGCTGGCCCGCGGCGCGCTGTACGGGGCGATCAGCCGGGCCACCGGGATCGAGCGGGCCAGGGTCGGCGCTGCCATCCTCACGCTGCTGCCGAGGATCGGCGCGAAGTCGCGCTTCCACGCCACCGCCCTGGGCGCGGGATGGGGCCTGGTGCAGGAGGTGCACCTGATGAACCCCATCGGCAACCCGCTGTCGGCGCAGCACATCGCCGTCCTCGCCGGGCTGGTGGGCGGCGAGGACCCGACCGTCACCGCCGAGCGCCTGGACCTGGCCGTGAACACGGTGAAGACCTACACCCAGACCGTCCTGAGGACGCTCGGGGCCCGGTCGCGGGAGCAGGCGAGCGCCGCGGCCGTTCTAGGCGACCTGGTACCGCTGCGGGCACTCGGCGTCGGTTGGCCGGCCGTGAAGCTCAGCAGGCTTCGGCAGCGGGCGAAGGCGTGCTGATGCGTACGGAAGTGGCGTCCACGGCGCCGGCCGCGCAGTTCGTCGCGGTGTTGGACAGGGTCGGTCTCGGGATGACCAACGCGGCGATCGGCACGGCCATGGATCTGAGTGTCGACACCGTCAAGTACCACCTGCGCCAGGCGTACGACCGGTTGGGGACGGCGAACCGGGTCCAGGCCTTCACCTGGGCGTGGCAGTCCGGCCTGCTCACGCGTTCGGCCCCGACGGGTGCTCCGCCGGCCCTCACGGACGAGCAGACGCTGATCCTGCGGATCTGGGCGGCGGGCGGGAACCGCCTCGACGTCGCCCGCGCGCTGGAGGTCCGGGAGCGCGCGGCGGAGCTCTACGAGGACGCCGTGCTGGACGTCTTCGGCACGCGCAAGCGCGTTGTCGCCGTCCGCCGAGCACTGGAACACCAGCTGATCGACCCGGCCGGGGGCACCCTGGCCGGGCTCACCACACCCATGGCGGCCGATTCGGGCCAGGGCCGCGCCAGGCACCACCGGACGAAGGGAGCGGCCGGTGCGTCCGGACCCGTAGCGACGACCCCGGCAGAGCTCTGCCACCGTTCCGATCCGGTGGAGCGCGCCGTCGCGATGCTCCGGTCCACGCGCGGTCTGGTCGTACACCTCGGTGCGCTGGCCGCCCTTCCGGAAGTGCCGTCGCTGGCGGAGGTTCTGGCCGGCGCCGCGCCTCGCGGGGTCGCGCCGACCGTCGTCCGGCTGGTGCACCAGGCGCTGGCCCTCGGTGTCCCGTGCGCTCTGGTGCTTCCTTCAGTGGCGGTCGATCCGGACCGTGCCGTCGAAGTGGTCGGGCTGAGAGCGGCCTGGTCCTGCGCCGTACGCCAGGGCGCGCACAACGGCACCGCCGCCTACGTGGCCGCCGCCCACCGCCTCGGCGCCCCGGCCGACGACCTCCTGCTCGCGTGCACCGCCGATCAAGTACCCGTGGCCGGGGAAGCCGGCTTCCGCCGGGTCCTGGCGACCACGAGCGTCGTTCCGCGGACGGAGCCTCGACGTGCCCCTGTGCCCGAGCTCAACGCGCTGGAGCGGCGGATCGCCGAACTCGCCGCCGAGGGGCTGACCATCGCCGAGATCGGCGGCCGGGTCCATGCCGGGGAGTACCTGGTCCGACACCGCCTGGCCGACCTGCGCCGACGCACCGGCGCCGCGGACGACGCACACCTGGCCGTCCGCCTGATCACGACGGAGCTGATCGGCACCGAGCGGCTGCGCGCCGGGCTGCCCGCCCGCGTGCCCGAGCTGGATCAGGCGGGGCGAGCCGTGCTCACGCTGATCTGCACCGGGACGATGAGCGAGGCCGGGGCGAACGCCGCCGGACTGAGCCTGCGCGAGGCCCGCGCCGTCGAGGCCAGGGTCGTCCGTGCGCTCTCGTGGCGCGGCAGCCGCACCCACGCCGCCGCCCTCGCCCTCGTCACCGGCCTCGTCACCCTGCCTCCAACACCTCTATGGGTTGGCTGATCCGTACCGCCTCCGTCGCTGAGAGCCTCCCGATCTGGGCGGCTTCCGGCCAGTGATCCCGGTGGGGTGCCGCTCTGCACGCTGGGCGGCACCCCACCCCCGCCGCCTCGCGGTCTCGCTCCGGGCGTCTGCCTCCTGACCGCCTGACCGCCTGACCAAGGACCGTTTCGATGACCACCGGCTGGATCCAGCACGACCTCACCTTCCCCAACCCTGCCACCGTCGAACAGATCACCGCCCACCGCCTGGCCCCCGTCCTCACCTACGGCCAGAACTCCGGTGCGCTGAACGGCTGGTGGTACATGCGCAAAAAGGGGCTGCGACTGCGCTACCGCGCCGCCGACCCCGCCCTCGTCATCACCGCGCTCCTCGACGTGCTCGCCGAGGAGGGACTCCTGACGGACTGGGCCACCGTGATCTACGAACCGGAAACCGAGGCGTTCGGCGGCCCCGACGCCATGGAGATCGCCCACCGGCTCTTCCACACCGACAGCCGGCACCTGATGGCCCGTACCGCCGAGCCCGACCCGCCCGCACTCGGCCGGACCGAGACCCTCGTCATCCTCGTCTCCGCCATGCTCCGCGCCGCCGACCTCGACTGGTACGAACAGGGCGACGTCTGGGCCAAGTTCGCCGAACTGCGACCCGAGCCGCCCGCCCTCGCACCCGTACGGGCAGCCCCCCTGACCGCCGCGATGCGCCGCCTGATGACCCTCGACACCCGCCGACTCACCCACCCTGGTGAACCGCTCGCCGGCCAATCCGACTGGGTCGACGCCTTCGAGAAGGCCGGACAGGACCTCGTCCGCCTGGCGCGCGACGGCCGCCTCACCCGCGGGCTACGCGCCGTCCTCGCCCACCTGATGATCTTCCACGCCAACCGCGCCGGCCTGCCCGTCGAGCACCAATCCGCCACTGCTGCACGCGCGTTGGAAACGGTCTTCCATTTCGGCGAGGGCCCCACGTCCTCGCAGCCCACCATCCGCACAACCACTAGGGTCGCCGACGTGACTACTCTCAGCAACAGCGCCGCCACCTCCGCGGAGCAGCTGCGCACCAGCCTTACCGACCGTCTGCTCGCCCAGAAGCACATCACCAGCACCTCGGTGGAGCGTGCCTTCCGCACCGTTCCCCGCGAGCACTTCCTGCCCGGCTTCCCTCTGGAGGCCGCCTACGCCGACAACCCCACCTACACCAAGACCGACGGGTCCGGCACCCAGATCAGCGCCGCCTCCCAGCCCGCCATCGTCGCCCTGATGCTGGAGCAGCTCGACGCCCGGCCCGGCCAGCGCGTCTTCGAGGCCGGGGCCGGGACCGGCGTCAACGCCGCCTACCTGGCCACCATCGTCGGCCCCGACGGGCACGTGGTCGCCGTGGACGTGGACGACGACCTCGTCGACGGCGCCCGCCGGCATCTCGGCGATGCCGGGATCACCAACGCCGACGTGGTCCTCGGCGACGGCGCCCTCGGCCACCCCGACGCCGCCCCGTACGACCGCATCATCGCCACGGTGAGCAGCAACGAGATGCCCACCGCCTGGCTCCGGCAGGTCAAGCCCACCGGGCGGATCGTCCTGCCGCTGCGCCTGCGCGGCACCGCCTCGCGCACCATCGCCTTCGAGCGCGGCGACACCGGCTGGGCGTCGGTCGACGACCAGCTCGCCGTCTTCATGCCGCTGCGCGGCAGCATGGACGACGCCCGCCGCACCGTCACCCTGACCCACCAGGGCGACGTCACCCTCCAGGTCCACAAGGACCAGAGCGACGCGGTCCACGCCGACCTGCTGCTCGGCATCCTCGACACCGGGCGCCACGACGTCTGGACCGGCGTCACCATCCCGGCCGGCACCACCTACGAGTACCAGGACCTGTGGCTCGCCCTCACCCTCCCGAACTCCCTGATGCGGATGGGCGTCACCGGCAACGCCCGCGAGCGCGGTGTGAACCCCATGTTCGGCTGGGGCGCCATGGCCACGGTGGACGCCGCCTCCCTCGCCTACCTCACCCTGCGCCCCGGCGCACCCGACACCGACGGCCGCAAGACCTACGAGACCGGCGTCATCGGCCACGGCCCGACGGGCGCCGCCCTCGCCGACCTCGTCACCGACCTGATCCGCTCCTGGAACACCGGCTACCGCAGCCGCAGGCCGCGCTTCGAACTCCCCGACACCCCCGCCACCGCGGACCCGGTCGCCGGCCGCTTCGTCCTGGACCGCCCCCACCACCCGATCACCGTCATCTGGGAGTGACCCCCGTGCACCCGACCGGCCCCGTCGCCCGGCGCTTCCCGCTGGTCGCCCGCCACCGGCCCGCGTGCCTGCCCCTGACTGCCCGTGTCGGCCGGCTCGCCGAGCTGGCCGACACGGCCTCCCAGCAAGCGGACCCGGGCCTCGCCTCCACCGTCTTCAACCAGGCAGCCCTCCTCGCCAGCGATCTCGGCCTGCCCGACTACGCCCGCGAGCTCTGCCACCTCCACGCCGCCCTCTACCTCACCCGCGGCCCGCTCCCCGCGATGAGCGCCATCCGCGGCCTCGAACCCGTCGTCAACCTCGCCCGTCTCCACATCCGCGCCGGCCACCACCAGCACGGCCACCAGCTCCTCCTCGACCTCCACCACGCCGTCACCACCGCCACCGAGACCACCCTCGACGACATCACTATCCCCGCCCACCTCACCGACACCGACGAGCAGCGCCACGAAGTCCGCCAGTGGCTGTGGCGCGTCCTCATCGCCGACGGCACCCGCGCCCTCACCACCGCCGGCCGCTGGACGGCCGCCCTGCGCCACATCGAGCAGCACCACGGCATCGGCCGGCGCATCCTCGACGGCCGACAAGTCGCCGTCCTCGCCCGCGCCACCGCCGACAACCTTCCCGGCGCCCTCGCCCTGCTGGCCGACACCGAGCCCGGCGCACCCTGGGAGAACGCCGTCACCGCCGTCCTCACCGCCCTGTGTCGCCCCGGCGACCGGCCCGCCGCCGAAACCGCGATCGACCACTGCCTCGCCCTCGAACCCGATGAGGGCCTGGCCGTCTTCACCACCCGCCTCGCCCTGACCGCGATCGACGCCGCCGGCCCGGACACCCCCGCCTCCCGAGACCTGATCGAGCAGCTCTCCCACCGAGCGGGTGAAACGGGCGACGGCTACGCACTGCGCGATCTCCTCGCCCACCCCGGTGTACGCGACCGCCTCGGAACCGGCCGGACGGCCGAACTCGCACAGGCCCTCGCCGCCTGCGCACTCGGCTCCGCCACCCTCCCCGAGCCCCTCCGCGACCAGCTGGAGGCCGCCCTCGCCGACGCCCGGGCGGTGCTCGAAGCCTCCCCGCCGGACCCGGTCCCACCCGCAGGAAACCCGTTCGGACATCACATCCCCAGAACAGCACACAGCTGAAGCAGCCTTCGGAGTTACCTCAAACGATCGACGGTCTGACCAGGCATGCTGCCGAGTCGATCCCCGCTGACGCCTGATCGTCCCTCCAGAAGGGATGATCAGGCGTGGTGTGTCAGCGCAAGGCGGCCCTGGCCGGGTCGGCTCATCTGAAACTCCTCTCCGGCGTGACAATCGAAGCGAGGATGCACAACCGACAGGCCCAGCAGAAGGCATGTGGGCTTCATGACGCGACGGTTGAGGACCGGGAAGGGCTGATCCGCCGCGCCCCGGACGGCACCCGACCGGCCGGATCCGCGGGGCCGGCCCCGCCGCGGTAGGTGTAGGAGACGTACTCGGCGACGCCCTCCCGTACGCGAACCGGCCTCGGTCGTCGCGTGGCTGGAGGCCCTCATGGAACGGACGGTGTTTGGTCCGGAGCCTCGGGCGCGCGACGAAGACCCATTCCGGCACCCGGCACCTCCCGCTCCAGGGCCTCCTAAGTACATTTCATACATTGGGAGTTGATGCTACTTTCCATGTACTGATGCAACTCAGGGAGGGGTTGAAGTGAAGGTCACGTTCATCCAGGTGGAGGGCACGGCAGAAGAGCTGGACGCGTCCGACGTGGGAAGGCAGCTCATCGCCGCGATGGGAGTGAGCCCGACGCCCGCCAGCCGTCCCAGCGCAGGGGAGGACGCGCCGGTCGGGGGCAGCCGGCAGTCGCTGCCGATTCCCGGCCTCGCGGCCGAGGGCCAGGCGGAGGTGAGGAAGATGCTGACCCGGAACCCCGCCGCGGAGCAGTTCGTCTCGTTCCTCGAGGAGACGACGTCGTGGCCCAACGCCGCGCTGCACGGGGTCAAGCGGAAGACCCACCAGGAGGGAGAACCCCTCGACTACAGCGACTACCTGCGCCTGCGACGACAGGGAAGCCAGCTCGGCGGGTTCGCGTACGTCCACGCCGACACCGGCGTGGTCAACCTGCGGCTCAACTACGACAGCGACGCCGCGACCCTTCACGGCATCGCGCCGGACGCCTATCTCGTCCCCAAGGGCCACCGGGCCTACCGGGTGAGCGTGCAGATCACGGATGAGGACACGCTCCGCCAGGCACTCGAGCTCGCCGAGATGGCCTACAAGCTGACGTAGCCCGGGATCCTGGCGGTCAGGCCGAGCCCTGCTTGTCACCAACGTCCTTGCTCCATCCGGCAGTTCTTCGGACGCCGCCGCGCCGAACGGCTGGGGTCAGGACCCGGCGGGCCGCCTCCTGCCGGTCGACGTGCAGTACCCGGGCGAGCCCGTCGAGCATGATGACGGGCTCGCCCTTCGCATAGCGGAGGGCCTGGCCTCAGAGGTCTCCGGTGCCCGCCGCCAGCTGCTCCCGGTCGTAGGAGTCGCGCGAGCGGGCGATGGCGTCGCGGTGGCGTTCCGCCCAGGCGGTGAGGCCCTTGAGGGAGGCGTAGAGTTCGGCGGCCATCTCGGTGCCGCGGTACTCCACCTTGGGCGGCACGGTCGCGTAGACGGTGCGTTCGATCAGTCCGTCGCGTTCGAGGTTCCGCAGTGTCAGGGTGAGCATGCGGCGGCTGATTCCGGGTACGGACCGTTCGAGTTCGGTGAAGCGGACCGGGCCGTGGCTGAGGTTGAGCAGGATGCCGATCGCCCACTTGCCGCTGATCCGGTTGAGCGCCTCCAGGACGGTGCACGCCTCGCGGGCGGGGGCCGGGTCGTCGAGGCCGCCGGTCTCGTCGATGTCCTCGATCACATCGTTGTTCCCCAGGAACATGAAAGTGCCTCCTTACGGTGGACTTGATGGTCACACATGATGGTCGCTGTAACAAGAAGTGCCCTCAGGGAGCGCGGGCGCCACCGGGCGCCCCTCCCGGGCCATTCCCCCGAAGGACTGCTCCGATGACCACGCAAGCCCCGCCGTCCCTCCAGCCTTCCAGGTCACGCTGGTTGGCACTGGGGCTCCTCTGCACCGGCAACCTGATGATCATCCTCGACGGTTCGATCGTGACCGTCGCCCTCCCGACCATCCAGACCGACCTCGGCTTCACCCAGTCCGGCCTGGCCTGGGTGGTCAACGCCTACCTCATCGCCTTCGCCGGGCTGCTGCTGCTCTCCGGCCGGCTGGGCGACCTGCTGGGCGGCAAGCGCGTCTTCAGCGCGGGCCTGGGCCTGTTCACGGTGGCCTCGCTGGCCTGCGGCCTGTCCTCCTCCTCGACGGCGCTGGTGGTGTTCCGGTTCGTCCAGGGGGTCGGCGGGGCGCTCGCCTCGGCCGTCGTCCTGGGCATGATCATCACCCTGTTCCCCGACGCCGGCGAGCGCGCCAAGGCACTGGCGGCGTACGCGTTCGTCTCCGCGGCCGGCGCCTCGCTGGGCCTGATCCTGGGCGGCGTACTGACGCAGAGCTTCAGCTGGCCGTGGGTGTTCTACGTCAACGTGCCGATCGGCCTGGTGGCGCTCGTGCTGACGCAGAGCGTGGTGCCCGGCGGGAAGGGAGCGGGGCTGCGCGAGGGCGCCGACCTGATCGGTTCGGTGCTCGCCACCGGCGGTCTGATGCTGCTGGTCTACACGATCATCAAGGCCGAGGAGTACACCTGGGGCGACGCCCGCACGCTGGGCCTGCTGGCCGGCTCGCTGGTGCTGCTGGTCGGTTTCGTGGTCCGCCAGGCGTACGCGGCCAAGCCCCTGCTGCCGCTGCACATCTTCCGCTCCCGGGCGGTCTCCGGCGCCAACGGCATCATGGTCCTGATGGTCGCCGGCCTGTTCGGCTACCAGTTCTGCACCGCGCTCTACTTCCAGAACGTCCTGGGCTACGACGCGCTGAAGACCGGGCTCGCCTTCCTGCCCGCGCCGGTCACCATCGCGATCGTCTCGCTGGGCTTCGCGGTCAAGCTGAACCAGAAGTTCGGGCCCCGCCGGGTGCTGGTCGTCGGCCTGCTGCTGGTGGCCGCGGCGCTCGCGCTGCTGGCCCGGGTGCCGAGCGACGGGAGCTTCCTCGCCGACATCGTGCCGCCGTTCGTGCTGCTCGGCCTCGGCTTCGGCGCGGCCATGCCGGCGCTGATCGGCCAGGCCATGTCGGTCACCTCGCCCAACGACGCCGGCATCGCCTCCGGCCTGGTGAACACCACCCAGCAGGTCGGCGCCTCGATCGGCACCGCCGTGCTCGCCACGGTGGCCGCCTCCCGCACCGCGACGCTGCTCGGCGAGGGCGACAGCAAGGTGGCGGCGCTCACCGGCGGCTTCCACCTCTCCTACGGGCTCAGCGCCCTGTTCGTGGCGGTCGGCGTCCTGGTGGCCGCCTTCGTCCTGCGCAGCCCCGCGGACGGCGCCGAGAGCGCCCCCGAGTCGGACCTCAAGTCTGCGGACACCCCCGTACCGCACGTTTGACGGTCCCCGTGCGGCCGTTCCGGAGGGCCTCCCGGAACGGCCGCACCACCCTGACGGCGCGCACCGCCGCCGGGGCCGCACCGCACTCGGCACCACGTCGGAGCACCGCGTCGGAGCACCGTGTCGGAACACGCCGGCCGAGCACGTCGGCCCAGACACCGGCCGAGCACACCCACGAGGATCCCGCCGCGAAACCCGCGGGCCCCGGGAAAGGGCCCGCTTAGGGGGACGGTCAGGGGGGTCGGATCCGGACGGAGCCAGCAGACTCGTCGCATCGTCCGCGGCCGGGTCCATCAGCGTCTCCCCCGCGGGGTGGGCGGGCCTCACGCCGCCCACCGTTCCCCGCCTCGCGCAGGATCGAGAAAGAACCCATGTACACCAGACGCCGTTTCCTCCGTCTCCCGGTCACCCTGACCGCCGCCGCCGTCATCGGCCCCGCCGTCCTCACGGCCTGCTCCGACTCCTCCGCCCCGCCCTCCGCGAAGAGCGCCGGCGGCGGCACCCTGCGCTACGGCGCCGCCGTCGAACCCGACAGCTGGGACCCGCACGCCGCGTCCACCGCCGTCACCGGGCGGCTGCTGCGCCCGGTGCTGGAGTCGCTGGTCGCGATCGCTCCGGACGGGACCGTCAAGCCGTGGCTGGCCGAGTCGTGGACGGTCTCGCCCGACGGCCTCACCTACACGTTCACCCTGCGCACCGGCGTGACCTTCAGCGACGGCACCCCGTTCGACGCGGCGGCCGTGAAGGCGAACTTCGAGCACGTCACGGCGGCGAAGACGGCGTCCAAGCGGGCGGCCGGCCTGCTCGGCCCCTACCAGGAGACCGAGGTGGTCGACCCGCGCACGGTGGCCGTGCACCTGACGGCCCCCCACGCCTCGTTCCTCAACTCGGCGGGGAGCACCTTCCTCGGCTTCCACTCCCCCGTCGCGCTGCGCGACCACGCGGGCGACCTCTCCTCCGGCGGCGCGTTCGTCGTCGGCACCGGCCCGTTCACCTTCGAGTCGGTGACGCCGGGTCAGCAGGCGGTGTTCAAGCGCCGGTCCGACTACGGCTGGGCCCCGCCGACCGCCGCCCACCAGGGGCCGGCGAAGCTGGAGAGCATCGTCGTGCTGCTGCTGAAGGAGGACGCCTCCCGGGTCGGCGCCCTGACGTCCGGTCAGGTCGACGCCGCCGAGCTGATCCCCGCCAACCGGCTGGCCGGCCTGCGCGGCCGCAACGGCGTCGAGGTGGTCCGCAAGGCGGTCCCCGGCGTCCCCTACACCTACTACCTCAACACCGCCCGCGCGCCGTTCGACGACCCGCGCACCCGGCAGGCCGTCCGGCACGCCATCGACTTCGCCGGGATCGTCAAGGGCGTCTTCCAGGGCGAGTACGAGCAGGCCTGGGGGCCGCTGGCGCCCTCCACCCCCGGCGCCGAGCCGTCGTTCGCCAAGCCGGCCTGGGAGTACAGCAAGGAGAAGGCGGAGAAGCTGCTGGACGAGGCCGGCTGGACCGGGCGGGACGCCGACGGCTACCGCACCAGGGACGGCAAGCGCCTCAGCGCCGAGCAGCCGTACGTGCAGACCTTCGTCTCGGCCCAGAACCACACCTTCGACGTGGGCGTGCAGGACGCGCTGAAGCAGGTCGGCATCGAGCTGAAGCTGGTACCGCTGGACTCCGCGGGCTCCATCGGACGCACCGGCAAGGGCGACTACGACGTGTTCGCCTTCGCCTGGCAGGGCTCCGACCCGGTCCTGCTGGGCAGCCTCTACCACTCCAAGTCCCAGTTCGGGGGCGGCGGGGCGAACGGCAGCCGGGTCAAGGACGCCGAGATCGACGGCTGGCTGGACGAGGCCGAGGCGACCGTGGACGCCGAGCGGCGCGCCGAGCTGTACCGCAGGGTCCAGCGGAAGATCGTCGAGCAGGCGTACTCCTTCCCGGCCTACATCGCCACCATGGACGTCGCCCGGCACGGCAAGGTGAACGGGCTGGTCCTGGACGTCGACGCCAACACCGACTTCTACGGCATCGGGGTGGCCTGAGGTGTCGAACAGTGCCCGGCACGTGCCGCCCTGGGCCAGGTTCGTCGCCCGGCGGCTCGCGGCGGGGCTGGTGGTGGTGTGGGGGACGCTCACGGTGACGTTCTTCGCCCTCCACCTCGCCCCCGGCGACATCGTGGACGGACTGATCGGGCCGGGCGCCGCCGGCACCCCGGCCCTGCGTGACCAGGTGATCGCCGAGAACGGCCTGAACGACCCGCTGCTCGTCCAGTACGGCCGCCAGCTCGCCCGGTTGGCGAGCGGCGGCCTCGGCTGGTCGTACCAGCTCAACGAGCCGATCGAGCGGCTGCTCGGCAGCCAGCTCGGCCCGACCGTCGAGCTGGCGGTGTCCGCGCTGGTGACGGCACTGGTGCTGGCGGTGCTGGCGGCCACCCTGACGGCCGGCCGGGGCCGGGCGGTGCGCGCCGCCGCCGGTGTCGCCGAGCTGCTGATGGTGTCGATGCCGTCGTTCTGGCTGGGCATCATCCTGCTGACGGTGTTCTCCTACCGGCTGCACGCGCTGCCCTCGATCGGGGCGGACGGGCCGGCGGCGCTGGTGCTGCCGACGCTGGCACTGGCGCTGCCGCTGGCCGGGGTGCTCGCCCAGGTGATCCGCCAGGAGCTGGAGAGCGCCGACGGCCGCCCGTTCGTGCTGACCGCGCGCTCGCGCGGCCTGGGCGCGACGGCGGTGCTGCTGCGGCACACCCTGCGGCACGCGCTGCTGCCGCTGACCACGCTGGCCGGCTTCGTGCTGGGCAGCCTGTTCGGCGGCGCGGTGCTGGTGGAGAACATCTTCACCCGGCCCGGCCTGGGCCGGGTGCTGGCCAACGCGGTCGGCTCGCGCGACCTGCCGGTGGTCAGCGCCCTGGTGGTCATCTCCAGCGCGGCGTTCGTGGTCATCAACACCCTGGTGGACGTGCTCCACCCGCTGATCGACCCCCGGCTGCGCGAGGGAGGAGCGGCATGAGCACCGTGACCGCCCTCCTCGACCGGCCGGCCGGGGCCGCCGCCCGCCGGGGCGCGCTGCTGCGCTCGCCCGCCCGGCTGGCGCCGCTGGTCCTGCTGGCCGTGGTGACGCTCGTCCTGGCCTTCCCCGGGGTGTTCGCCACCCACTCCCCCGCGGCGACGGACGTCGCGGCGGCGCTGCGCCCGCCCGGTGCCGAGCACTGGCTGGGCACCGACCAGCTCGGCCGGGACGTCTGGTCGCGGCTGGTGCACGGCACCCGGCTGTCGCTGCTGATCGCGGTCGGCGCGACGCTGATCGGGGTGGGCGGCGGCGCGCTGCTCGGCCTGGTCGCCGGCTGCGGCGGACGGCGCGTCGACTTCGTCCTGATGCGGGTGGTGGACGTACTGCTGGGCTTCCCCGAACTGCTGCTCGCGCTGGTGGTGGTGGCGGTTCTGGGCGGCGGCACGGTCAACGTGGCGATCGCCATCGGCATCGCCGGGGTGCCCCACTACGCCCGGCTGGTTCGCGGCCAGGCACGGCTGGTGCTGCGCTCGGAGTACGTGGAGGCGGCGCGGGTGCTGGGGGTGCCGGCCTGGCGGTCGGTGCTGCGGCACGTGCTGCCGAACGTCGGGGGCCCGCTGGTGGTGCTGGCCTCCATCGGGCTGGGCTCGGCCATCATCTCGGGCTCCGGGCTCAGCCTGCTCGGCCTGGGCCCCGTCCCGCCGGAGGCGGACTGGGGCTCGATGGTCGCCGACGGCAAGGACTTCCTCCAGACGGCCTGGTGGATCTCGATCTCACCCGGCCTGGCCGTCTCGGTCGTGGTGGTCTGCACCACGCTGATCGGCCGTTCGCTGCAGCTGAGGGCGGTGCGATGACGACGACAACGACAACGGAAGCGACCGGTGCGGAGGCGACGGCCGGGGACACCGGTGCGCCGGTGCCGGGCCCGCTCGTGCGGGTGGAGGGGCTGCGGGTGTCGTTCCCCGGCGCGCCGCGGCCCGCCGTGGACGGGGTGTCACTGGCCATCGGCCCCGGGGAGTGCGTGGCGCTGGTCGGCGAGTCCGGCTCGGGCAAGTCCGTCACCTCGCGTTCCCTCATCGGGCTGGCCGGCGCCAGGGCCCGGGTCTCCGCCCGAACCCTGGAGGTGGCCGGGACGGACACCACCGGCTTCGGCGAACGGCAGTGGCGCGCGGTGCGCGGCCGGCGGATCGCCGTGGTCTTCCAGGACGCGCTGACCGCGCTGGACCCGCTGCGCACCGTCGGCGCCGAGATCGCCGAGGCGGCCCGTCTCGGCGGCACCGCCGGCCCGGACGTCGGCGCCCGGGTGGTGGAACTGCTCACGGCGGTGGGCGTGCCGGAGCCGGAGGCCCGACGCACCCAGTACCCGCACCAGCTCTCCGGCGGGCTGCGCCAGCGCGCGCTGATCGCCTCCGCGCTGGCCGCCGACGCCCCGCTGCTGATCGCCGACGAGCCGACCACGGCGCTGGACGCGATCGTCCAGGCGCAGATCCTGGCGCTGCTCGGCCGGCTCAAGGACGAGGGCCGGGGACTGCTGCTGGTCAGTCACGACCTGGCGGTGGTGGCGCAGTTGGCGGACCGGGTGCTGGTGCTGCGGCGGGGCGAGGTGGTGGAGAGCGGGCCGACCGGCCGGGTGCTGTCCGCCCCGGAGCACCCGTACACCCGGATGCTGCTGGACGCGGTGCCCTCGGGCCGCCCGCCGGCCCGTCCCGCCCAGGCCCCGGCCCCGGCCCCGGCCGAGGCTCCGGACACCGGGGCACCGGACGCCGAGGAGGCGGCCCCGGTGCTGACCGGGCGCGGGCTGGTCAAGTCCTTCGCCCCGGGCGGGCCGAGGGCCCTCGACGAGGTCGGGTTCACCCTGCGGGCGGGCGAGGCGCTGGGCGTGGTCGGCGAGTCCGGCTCGGGCAAGACCACGCTGGCGCGGGTCGCGATGGGTCTGTCCCGTCCCGACGCCGGGGAGGTGCTGCTGCACGGGCGGCCCTGGTCGGCGCTGCCGGAGCGGCGGCGCCGGGCCTCGCGCTCGGCGATCCAGTTCGTCCAGCAGGACCCGTACGCCTCGGCGGACCCCCGGTTCACCGTGGCGCGGATCATCGGCGAGGCGCTGCCGGGACTGCGGCGCGCCGAGCGGGCCCGGCGGTGCGCGGAACTCCTCGACCAGGTCGGCCTGCCGGCCGAGCTGCTCTCCCGCCGGCCGCACCAGCTGTCCGGCGGTCAGCGCCAGCGGGTGGCCATCGCCCGGGCGCTGGCGGGCCGTCCGCAGGTGCTGGTCTGCGACGAGCCGGTCTCGGCGCTGGACGTCTCGGTGCAGGCGCAGGTGCTGGAGCTGCTGGACCGGCTGCGGCGCGAGCGGGGCATCGCCCTGCTGTTCATCACCCACGACCTGGCCGTGGTGCGGCAGGTCGCCGACCGGGTGCTGATCATGCGCGGCGGGTCGGTCGTCGAGGAGGGCGAGACCGAGCGGATCTTCGAGGCCCCCGCCCACCCGTACACCCGGGCCCTGCTGGACGCCGTCCTGCGGCTGCCCGGCTCGGACGGTGCGGACGGCGCGGGCAGTACGGGCAGTACGGGCAGTACGGACGGCTCGGGCGGGGCGCACGGCGCCGACGTCACCGGCCGCGACGACCCCCGGCAGGACCCGCAGCAGGCCCCGGAGCGGAACACCGAGCAGGACACCGAACACGTCGCCGGGCAGGACGGCGAGCACGTCACGAAGTGGGAGACATGACTGACACGACGACGGACGCCGTCCCCGAGGCCGCCGAGGCGTGGCTGCGGCGGGCCGAGGAGGTCGCGGCGCTGCTGGCGCCCGGCGCCGCCCGGCGCGACCGCGAGGGCACCCCGCCGGTGCGGGAGATCCGGCTGCTGAAGGAGTCCGGCCTGGTGACCCTGCTGGGGCCGGTCGAGTACGGCGGGGCCGGCCAGGACTGGTCCACCGCGTTCCGGGTGGTGCGCACCGTCGCGGCGGCCGACGCCTCGGTCGGCGAGCTGCTGGCCCACCACTACGTGTGGGTGTCGATCGCCGAGTTCATCGGCACCGACGAGAAGATCCAGCACATCGCCGAGGTGTCGGCCCGGGCCCGGTGGTTCTACAGCGGGTCCTCGAAGCCCCGCTCGGCGCCCCTGGTGATCCAGGACACCGGCCGCGAGATGCTGTTCCACGGGCGGCTGGAGCGCGTCCTGGGCCACCCGGTGTCGGACATCACCATCCTGGAGGGCTTCCTGGAGGACGGCGACACCCCGATCAGCGCGCTCGCGATGAGCGACCACCTGGGGCTGTCCTTCGAGCCCGGAGCCGAGGAGTTCGGGCTGCGGTCGCTGGCCGCCGGGACGGTGGTCGCCGACGGCGCGAACATCCCGTGGACCGGGGCGCTCGGCCACGTCGACAAGACCTTCGTGCCCCGGGTCTACAACACCTTCCTCACCCCGGCCTTCCAGCTCGCCCAGGCCAACGCGCTGATCGGTGCGGCCCGGGGCGCGCTGGACGCCGCCGCCCGGCACGCCCGCGAGCAGTGGTCGCAGGCGCCGCTGACCGAGGCCGCCGCCGCGGACGCGGCCCGGCACTACGGCGCCCTGGCCTCCGCGCTGTGGGCGGTGGAGGCGTTCGCCGACGCCGTCGGCGCCGAGGCGGACGCCCTGCACGCCCGGCGCCGCACGGTGACCGAGGAGGAGCGCGGCCGGCACGCCGTCCGGGTCGCGGCGCTGGCCGCGCAGGCCGGCGCGGCCGCCGACGCGGTCACCGCCGGCGTGCTCGGGGCGGCCTGCCCCGGCGGCGCCGAGGCCGCGGCCGGGCTGGACCGCTACTGGCGGGACACCCGGGCGCGACGGGTGCACGAGGACGACCCGGGGCGCGCCCGCGTGGTGGGGCGCCACCTCCTGCACGGCGAAGTCCCCCGCCCCACCTGGTACGCGTGACACCCCGAGTAAGGAGCACCCCCGCATGACCAGCAGTTCCCCGACCGTCCCGCTGTCCGTCCTCGACATATCGTCCATCGACTCCGCCGGCAGCCCCGCCGAGACCCTGGTCGGCACCCGCCGGCTGGTGGCGGCCGCCGACGAGCTGGGCTACACCCGGTTCTGGGTGGCCGAGCACCACAACTCGCGCGGGATCGCCGGCTCCGTGCCGGCCGTCCTGCTGGCCGCGCTCGGCGAGCGGACCAGCCGGATCCGGATCGGCGCGGGCGGGGTGATCCTGCCCAACCACCCGCCGTACGCCGTCGCGGAGTCCTTCCGGACGCTGGCCGCGCTGTTCCCCGGCCGGGTGGACCTGGGCATCGGCCGCTCGGGCGCGGACCCGCTGCTCTCCCACGCGCTGCGCCGGGCACCCGACGAGGACTTCCCGGCGGCGCTGGAGGAGCTGCTCGCCTTCGTCGACGGCGGGTTCCCGGACGGGCACGTCTACCAGCGGCTGGAGGCCCTGCCGGAGCCGCCGCAGCCGCCCCGGCCGTGGCTGCTGGGCGCCAGTGTGCGCAGCGCCGTGGACGCGGGCCGGCGCGGGCTGCCGTACGCGTTCGCCCACCACTTCTTCAACTCCCGCGGCACCGAGGAGGCGCTGCGGGCGTACCGGCAGAGCTTCCGGCCCTCGGCCCGGGCCGAGCGGCCGCACGCGATCGTCACCGCCTACACGGTGTGCGGGGAGACCACGGAGCACGCGCGCCGGCTGACGGCGCCGGCGCTGTTCCCGGTGCTGCGGCTGAACGGCGCCTCGCCGATCGCGCCGCTGCCCACCGTCGAGGAGGCGGCGGCGTACCCGTGGACGGAGGCCGAGCGGGCCTCCGCCGACGCGCTGCTCAGCACCCAGGCGGTCGGTGACGCCGAGGAGGTCCGCCGGGCGCTGACGGACCTGCTGGAGCGCACCGGCGCGGACGAGCTGATGGTGACCAACAACGTCACCGACGTCGAGGAGAAGATCCGCTCGCTGGAACGCGTGCGGGACCTCGCCCCGGCGCTGCCCGTCCCCGCCGGGGTCAGCCGGTAACGGCCGGGCGGCGGCGATGGACGCGGGCGCCGAGGCTGTCGCGGATGCGGCGGTGGTGGGTGACCAGCCAGACCCGCTCGGGCTCCCCGGGCGGGCAGCGGTCCAGGGCGTGGTCGAGACAGCTGACCGCGAGCGCGTCGTCGCCCGCGGCGGCGGCCCGGGCGGACGCCCCGACCAGGGCTTCCCAGGCACGGCGCTCCATCGCCTCCACCGGGGTGCCGTCCGCCTCGGCGAGCGCGATGGCGCGGTCGTGGTGGAAGGCCAGCAGCCCGGGGCGGGGCACGTCCAGCAGGGCGGCCCAGTCGGCCGCCCGCAGGTGGCGTTCGACCAGGACGCGGCCGGGCAGCTGGGCGAGCGCGACATCGCGGCTGACGGCGTACCGGAAGGCGTACTCGACGTCTCCGGGGACGCCGCTGCGGCGCACCCGGCGCAGCAGTTCGCGCGACTCCAGGAGCTCCAGGCTGCGGCCGACCTCCTCGGGGTCGCGCTGGCTGACGGCCTCGACCGCGCCGCGCCACAGCGTGCCGCCGACGACGGCGGCGTCGCGCAGCACCGAGCGGGTGGTGCGGTCGAGGCCGTCGAGCTGGGCGGCGGCGACGGCGAGGACGGCCGGCGGGTGGTCGGCGCCGGCGTCCGCCGCCCGCGCGTAGGCCTGGGCGAACAGCGGGTTGCCGTCGGCGAGGGCCGCGCGGCGGTCGTCGGCGGGCGTCGGGTGGCGGCGGCCGGAGGCGGCGCCGATCACGGTGGCGGTGGCCGCGGTGGACAGCGGTGCCACGTGCAGCAGGACCGAGCGGCGCTTGGCGCACCCCCAGGAGGGCCTGGTGTGCAGCAGTTCGGAACGGGCGCCGACGATCAGCAGCAGGGCGACCGGGCCGAGCCGGACGGTGAGGTCCTCGACGAAGGAGCGGACGAAGTCGGCGGCGCGGTGGAGGTCGTCCAGGACGACCACCAGCGGGCGCTCGGCGGCCGCCTCCTCCAGGAACTGCCGCAGCGCGCCGAGGACTTCCTCCCGTGGGACGGCGCCGCCGTCCGGCCCCTCGGCGGAGGCGGCCGGGGCGGGCAGGCCGAGGCAGGCGGCGAGCGCGGTGACGATCGGTCCGGTGTCGGCGTGCGGGAGGAGCCCGCGCACGACGTTGGTCAGTGCGGGCAGGACGACGGCCGCCGGCGCGCCGGCGCGGATGCCCGTGTAGGCGCGGACCAGGCCGGCCAGCGGCTCGTAGGGGGTGTGGGCGTCGAAGGCGGGGGTGCCCGCGTGGAGCACCCGGGGCGCCGGCGGTCCGGCGCCGTCGCGCAGCGCGGCGGCGAACTCCCCGATCAGCCGGGTCTTGCCGATGCCGGGCTCGCCCAGCACCGTGACCAGGTACGGCAGTTGGCGCCGGACGCTGTCCTGGTAGGCGCCGCGCAGCAGGTTCAGCTCGTGGGTGCGCTCCAGGAACGGCGGTTCGGCGGGGTGCCCGGACGGCCCGCGGCCCTCGGGGCGGGCGGGCGCGGGGCGGTGGACGCCGGGGACACCGGGGACCGGGGCGAAGCCGAGGTCGGCGCCGCCGGTCTCGACGGTGGCGTCGGCGGCCCACAGTTCCCCGCGGGGGACCTGCAGCAGCAGGTGGTGGCAGGCGTCCAGGACCTCGCCGGTGACCTCCACGGGCTCGGGCGCGCTGTCGTCGTAGGTGACCACCACCTCGCCGGTGCCGACCACGAGGTGGGTGACCGGCCGGGTGGCGGCGGCCCCGCTGCCGGGCACCGGTCCGGCCGCGGTGGCCCCGGGGGTGGCCGGTCCGGGCGCCTCGAAGTGGCGGTGCAGGGCGAGGGCGGCGCGCAGGGCCCGCTCGGCGTCGTCCTCGTGGGCCCGGGGGACGCCGAAGACGACCAGCCACACCGAGCCGAAGGCGCGGCGCACGTGTCCGCCGAAGGGCGCCATCTCGCGCCGGATGTCGGCGGTCAGCTCCTTGACGGCGTGGTCGACCCGCTCGGGGGCGAGGGCGCCGCCGTCGGCCGTCCACTGGGCGCGGACCATGACGACGCTGGCCGCGCGCCGCTCGACCCGTTCCCAGGACGCGCGGAAGGCGTGCTCGGCGGCCGGGGCGGCGGCGGTCCCGGCGCGGCCGGCGCCACTGTCGTCGGCGCGGCTGCCGTCGGCGCGGTCGTCGGCG
>NZ_JBHUAL010000052.1:0-43959 GCF_042789775.1 Kitasatospora sp. NPDC056800
GGCTTCCCGGACGCCGCGGCGGCGCTGGCGGTGCTGCTGCCGCGCGAGGAGCGCGAGCGGCTGGAGGCCCGGCTGGAGCGGCACCGCGCGGAGACCGCCGCCGTCCGCCGCGAGCTGGCGCTGCCGGAGCTGGCCGAGGCCGCGGTCCGTCCGCCGGTGGACCTGCCCGCCGTGGCGGCCGCGCTCGGCACCGCGACCGACCGGCTCGGCCGGGCGCACGCCGCCCACGCGGCCGCCCGCGAGCGCTGCGGGGCACTGGCCGCGATCGGGCGGCAGCTGACCGGGCTCGCCGCCGAACTGGCCCCGGCACTGGACAGGTACGGGCGGATCAACCGGCTCGCCGCGCTCGCGGCCGGCACCTCGGCCGACAACCGGCTGCGGATGCGCCTGGAGTCGTACGTCCTGGCGGCCCGGCTGGAGCAGGTCGCGGCGGCGGCCAGCGACCGGCTGGTCCGGATGTCCGGCGGGCGCTACACCCTGGTGCACAGCGACGACCGGGGCACCGGGACCAAGCGCTCGGGCCTGGCCCTGCGGGTGGTCGACGCCTGGACGGGCACCGAGCGGGACACCGCGACCCTCTCCGGCGGCGAGAGCTTCTTCGCCTCGCTCTCCCTCGCCCTGGGCCTGGCCGACGTGGTCACCGACGAGGCGGGCGGCATGCCGCTGGACACCCTCTTCATCGACGAGGGCTTCGGCACCCTCGACGAGCACGCCCTGGAGGAGGTCATGGACGTCCTGGACGGACTGCGCGAGCGGGACCGCGCGGTCGGCATCGTCAGCCACGTCGCCGACCTGCGCAGCCGCATCCCCGCCCAGTTGCTGGTCCGCAAGGGGCGGCACGGCTCGACCCTGGCGCTGGCCGGGCGGGAGGACGCGTAGGGCCTGAACCCCCGGACCCTGTCCGGAGGTTCAGCCCGAGCAGGCGATCCGCTGCGCCTGCTGCCAGGCGCACACCGGGCAGAGGGTGCTGCCCGGCTGGTCGGCGGGCAGTTCGGTCGGCTCGCCGCACAGGACGCAGTCGGCGCGCGGGCCGGCCGCCCGCGGGTCGTGCCGCAGCGCCGCCTCCGCTCCGCCGTCGGGCGCGAGTTCGCAGACGCCCGCTTCCTGGTTCGTACCGGTGTCGCTCATACCGACTTCCTACTCCGCGCCGCCGCCCTGCCGCAACACGCCGCAGGTGACCGGGCCGCCGCCCGCCCCTCTCTCCCCCGCCCCGCCTCGCCAACGGCGAACAGATGTCAGAAAACGTTCGCTGAAAGCTGTCGTCTGAACTCTGTTCGCTGACGTTCGTTCGCTGAAACCTGTTCGCCGAAGCCCGCCAGAGGTACGCCCCCGCCCCGCCGACGGCCCCCTCCCACCCGGCGGTTACCGTGGCCGGCATGCCCACCGACCTGCACCGACGCCTGCTCGCCGCCCGCGCCACCACCCCGTCGTACCCCGAGGTGGGTGCCACCCGGGACGGGGGCGGGCGCTCCCGGACGGCTACGCCCACCTGCGGCGGCGGGTCCACCTGGGGCACGGGCCGGAGGTGCTGGAGCGGGCCGGGCACTACGTGCTCGGCTGGGGCAGCCAGTTGGGCACCGGCTTCGCGGTGCACCCGGCCGGCCCGGCCCGGGAGGGCGGGACGGTGCTGCTGCGGCTGAACCTGCCGGGGAGCCGGTGGCCCCGGCAGGTGATCCCCTGCCGGGTGGTGTGGACGGTGGACGAGCCGGACCGGATCGGCTTCGGGTACGGCACCCTCCCCGGGCACCCGGAGTGCGGCGAGGAGGCGTTCCTGGTGTCGATGGACGCCGGCGGCGAGGTGTGGTTCGAGGTCACCGCGTTCTCCCGGCTGTCCGCCTGGTACGCCAGGCTCGGCCGGCCGGTGGCCCTGCTCTGCCAGCACCTGGCGATCGAGCGCTACCTCGCCGCGGTGGCCGCGCACGTCCGCTGAGCCACCGGGTCCGCCGAGGCCACCCGCCGGACCGCCACCTGCGGGACCGCCGCCCGCCGGAGCGCCCGCCGTTCCCGCGCGTCAGCCGAGGAAGGACAGCCGGACGGTCCGGCGCGGGTTGTCCCCGTTGGTGTCGATCAGGACCACCGACTGCCAGACGCCGAGGGCCAGTTGACCGCCGAGCACCGGCAGGGTCGCGTGCGGGGCGACCAGTCCGGGCACCACGTGGTCCCGGCCGTGGCCCGGGCTGCCGTGCCGGTGGCGCCAGCGGTCGTCGGCCGGGAGCAGGTCGCGCAGGGTGGCGAGGAAGTCGTCGTCGCTGCCCGAACCGGTCTCCAGTACCGCGATCCCCGCGGTGGCGTGCGGGACGAAGATGTTGAGCAGGCCGTCGCGCCCGGTGGCCCGTTCGTCGAGGAACTCGACGCAGCGGTCGGTGATGTCGAGCGCGACCTCGCGGGAGCCGGTGGTGATCTCGAAGGTGCTGCTCTGGAAGGTGGTGGTCGGGAACGAGCCGGTCTGGGTGGAGTGGTTGTTGTCCGCCATGGCGCCATCCTGTCCCAGGTCAGCGGGCCGGGCGTACTCCCTCGCCGTCTGGCCGTGCCGGGCGGGCAAACTCGCATAGGCTGAAAGGTTCAGACCACATCACCCCGGACGGCCGCGACGCTCCCCCCGGCACCGCCCGGACGCCGTCCGGACACATTGAAGACCCGGCGGACCGGACGGTCCACCGGGTCGGTTCCGACCGGGCGGCGGGGAGGGACCCGTGCCGCACCGGTCGGACTAGCCGCGCCCGCCGAAAAGGCTCCGCCGCAGCCGACGCAGCGGCGTCAGCAGCGAGATCCTGGTGTGGCGACGACGGGTCGTCGGGGCCTCGGCGCCGCGCGGCGTGAGCTCCCTTATCAACCCGAGCGCCTCGGCGGTGTCCACCGCCGGGAGTGCGGGCGCGCCGAGCACGGCCAGGTGTCGGTCGATCCGGCGGCCGGTCGTGCCGACACCGCACTGGATCGCCGGCACGCGGGGCCGAGTCCGCACTTGCATGTGTTCCATCAGTTTTTCCCACCCCTACGAGGCGCCAGGGCCGTGAGGCGAAGACTATCCGTGAAGGACGGCCTTCGCGCAACCGTCCTTGGTGTTGTGCCACCGTATCGTGCGGCGTCAACTGACGAAGCACCAGGGGCCGCCCGGCCGGTCACGACTAGGCATCAATGATGGTGCACGACCGGCCATCCGTCACCAGGGCGGGCGGGCGCGAGTGCGGCAACCCTGCGCATGACGCGCGCCCGGCGCACAGCGGCGCCCCGGCGGCACCCCGCCCACGCACCGCCGGCACCACCAGCGCCGACCGCCCGCACCGACCGCTTCCCGCCCGCTCCCCGCCCGCGTCCCCCTATTAAGGGGACAGCCGCCACATCGACAAAGCGATCACCGACCGGCCCATCGGGCACGGCCCGCCCGGGCATGACCCGTCCGAGCGCGGACCCCGATGACACCGTGACCGACCGACTTCAGGAAGTGAACACATTCGAGGGATTGACTCCCGCCGAACCTCCAAGCAATATCGGATGCACACGCCAGTGCCCGCACCGCACTCAAGCGTGTGTTCGAGTGATGAAGAACTCCGGCTCCCGCGAGCCACTGCCCGGCCGCCTCGACGCTGCGGTGGCCAGGCTCGCGCGGTGCCCGGACCGGCGGTCGGCCGTCGAGGGTCGGCCGGATCGCCACCTGACTGCCGGTGCCGCCCCGCGAGGGGCCCGGCACCGGCGGTTCCGGGTCCGCCACGGACGGCTTGTCCGCCACGGACGGCTTTCACGGACACCCTTCCCGGACACCCTTCCCGGACACCCCACAGCCCCCGCCACAGCCGCGCCGCCGCCACCGCCGCCCAGGCCCCCCAAGGGCCGCAGGGCCCCGGAAGGCCCGCACCGGACGTCCGCGCAGGTCGCGCCCGGTGGATCGGTACACTCGGCCAGCGTGTCCCTCCTCCTCAGCATCGTGCTCCCGGTCCACGGCGTGGAGCGGTACCTCCCGCGCTGCCTCGACTCGATCCTCGGCGACGTCCCCGCCGCCGAGACCCGTTTCGAGGTGATCGCGGTCGACGACCTCTCCCCCGACGGCTCCGGCGCGATCCTGGACGCCTACGCGGCCCGCGACAGCCGGCTGCGGGTGCTGCACCTCACCGAGAACCAGGGCCTCGGCGGCGCCCGCACCGCCGCCCTGCCGCAGGCCCGCGGCGAGTACGTCTGGTTCGTGGACAGCGACGACTGGGTGCCCGAGGGGACGGTCGGCACGCTGCTGGACGAGCTGGCGCGGGAGCGTCTCCGGGAGACCCCCGCCGACGTGCTGCTCACCGGCTTCACCCACGTCTACCCGGACGGCGGGACGGAGCCCAACCCCTGGCGCCACGTGCTGGCCGACTCCCCGCTGGTCGAGGGCTGCACCCTGGCCGAGCACCCGGCGCTGTTCCAGACCGTGATGTCGGTGTGGAACAAGCTGTTCCGCCGCGCGTTCCTGGACGGCCTCGGCGTCTCCTTCGGCCGCGGCTACTACGAGGACATCTCGGTCACCTACCCGGCGCTGCTGGCCGCCGAGCGGCTGCGCTACCTGGACCGCCCCTGCTACTTCTACCGGCGCGGCCGGGACGGTGCGATCACCGCCACCGCCTCCCCCAAGCACGCCGACGTGTTCGCCCAGTACGACGCGATCTTCGCCTTCCTGGACCGCCCGGACCGCCCCGGCCGGCCCGTCCCGGACTCGCTGCGCACCCTGGTCTTCGACCGGACCGTCCGCCAGGCCCTGAACGTCTACGACACCCCCGGGCTGGTCCCCACCGACCTGCGCAAGGACTTCTTCCAGCGGATCGCCCGGCACTTCGACCGCCACCGCCCGGCCGGCTACCGCTTCCCCGGCGGGGTGCGCGGCGTGCAGTACCGGCTGGCCGCCCGCGGCGCCCGGATCGCGTACGCCGAGCTGCGCCGCACCGGCCGGCTGCCGCGCGAACTCAAGCGCGGGGCACGGGCGGTGGCGCCCGCGGTGAAGAAGGGGATGCGCAGCGGCGCCCGGTTCACCGCGTACAACGCGTTCCGCCGGCTGCCGCTGGACCAGCACCTCGCGGTCTACGCCGCGTACTGGCACCGGGGTTACGCGTGCAGCCCGGCGGCGATCTACGAGAAGGCGAAGGAACTCGCCCCGCGGGTGCGGGGCGTGTGGGTGGTGGAGAACCGCGCCCAGGCCGCCACGCTGCCGCCCGGGGTGCCGTACGTGATCGTCAACACCCCCGCCTACCTCAGGGCGATGGCGACCGCCAAGTACTTCGTCAACAACGTCAACTTCCCCCGCACCATGACGAAGCGGGCGGGCACGGTGCACGTCCAGACCCAGCACGGCACCCCGCTCAAGGCCATGGGCATGGACCTGCGCGACCATCCGGCGGCGGCCGAGGGGATGGACTTCGACCTGCTCCAGGAGGCCGTCGACCGCTGGGACTTCCTAGTCTCCCCCAACCCGCACACCAGCGGGCACTTCGCCCGTGCCTTCCCCGGCCGGTACGAGATGCTGGACACCGGCTACCCGCGCAACGACCGGCTGGCGAACGCCACTTCGGACGAGGTCCGGGCGATGCGCGAGCTGCTCGGGCTGCGGCCGGACACCCGGGCGGTGCTGTACGCGCCGACCCACCGCGGCAGCAAGGGCGGCTACGTGCCGCTGCTGGACGTGGCGGAGCTGGCCCGGCGACTGGGCCCGGACTTCACGCTGCTGGTGCGCACCCACTACTTCCACGCGGACGGCCCGGGCGACCTGACGGCGGCCGGTGCGGAGTCGGCGCGGATCGTGGACGTCTCGGCGCACCCGACCGTCGAGGACCTCTACCTCGCGGCGGACGCGCTGGTGACGGACTACTCGTCGATGATGTTCGACTACGCGGTGCTGGACCGGCCGGTGGTGGTCTTCGCCCCGGACTGGGAGGAGTACCAGAGGGAACGCGGCGTCTACTTCGACCTGTTCGCGGAGCCGCCGGGCGCGGTCACGGTGGACGCGGACGGGCTGGCGCGGGCACTGCTGGCGGGCGACCCCGAGCCGGCGGCGCGGGCCGACTTCCGGGCGAAGTTCTGCGTCTGGGACGACGGCGGGGCCGCGGAGCGGGTGGTGCGCCGGGTGTTCCCGGTGGAGAAGGAGAAGTAGGAGGAACGGCGCGGGAGCGTCCGCGGGACCTCCGGACGGGGCCGGCGCCGCCGGTACGGCGACCGGCCCCGTCGGCACGGGCTCAGCGCCGGCGGGCGGCCAGGAACTCCTCGAAGGTCAGGACGCCGTCGTGGTTGGTGTCCATGCTGTGGATCAGCGCCTCGGCCATCGAGATGGTGACGTCGTGGTCGCCCATCTCGTTGGCGGCCAGAGCGTACTCGGCCGGGGTGATCTTGCCGTCGCCGTCCTTGTCGAAGCGGTCGAAAAAGGCCTTGATCGCCTCGGTGGTCTCCATGGTGCCCTCCTGGGTACTGCGGGGTGTCGCTCGGTTCGGACGGCCGTACCCTACCCGGCCGTGGTGTTCGCCACGGTCGCCGGGAGTGGACGCGCGCCGGGGTCGGTGTCGTAGTCTGCGGATCTGATTGCAGGCCCGGGCTCCTCCCGGGCGATCGTTCGTCCAGGGAGGGAATCGTGCTCGACCTCGCCACCAAGTTGGTGCTGAAACCGGTCTCGCGGGGGATCTGGCGGCCGGTCATCGAGGGAATCGGGAACGTGCCGCGCAAGGGCGGGGTGATCCTGGCCAGCAACCACCTGTCCTTCATCGACAGCGTGGTGATCCCGCTGACCGCCCCGCGCCGGGTCCACTTCCTCGCCAAGGCCGAGTACTTCACCGGCACCGGGCTCAAGGGCCGGCTCTCCAAGGGCTTCTTCGAGGCCATCGGCGCCGTGCCGGTCGAGCGCGGCACCTACCGTTCCGCTCAGGCCTCGCTGGAGTCGGCGCTGGAGATCCTGGAGGACGGCAAGGCCTTCGGCATCTACCCCGAGGGCACCCGCTCCCTGGACGGCCGGCTCTACCGGGGCAAGACGGGCGTCGCCTGGCTCGCGCTGACCGCGGGCGTGCCGGTGGTGCCGGTGGCGCTGGAGGGTCCGGAGCAGATCCTGCCGGTGGGCAAGCGGCTGCCGCGGCTGAAGAAGGTGACGGTCCGCTTCGGCGAGCCGCTGCACTTCGACGAGCTGCACGGGCAGGCCCGCTCGCTGAAGGCCCGTCGGCAGGTGACCGACGAGGTGATGGCGGCCATCCAGCGGCTCTCCGGCCAGGAGGTCGCGGAGAGCTACAACGAGGTCCCGAAGGCGGCCTGACCGCCGGCCCGTCCCGGGCGCACGCGCTCGCACGCCGGCCCGTCCCGCGCACCCGAGCCCGGCGGCCGCCCCGTCGATCCGGCTCGACACGAACCCGGGCGCGCCCGTCCCGTCACACGTGCCCGAGTGCGGCCGGCTCGGGCTGCCGGGCGGCCTCCGGCACCTCCCGGCGCAGCAGCGCCGCGTACCGTCCGTCCAGTGCCACCAGCTCCTCGTGGGTGCCGAGTTCGACCACCTCGCCGTGGTCCAGGACGGCGATCTGGTCGGCGGCGCGGACGGTGGAGAGCCGGTGCGCGATGGTGATGGTGGTGCGGCCGGCGGCCAGGGTGTCCACGGCCTGCTGGACGGCGTGCTCGGTGCGGTTGTCGAGCGCGCTGGTGGCCTCGTCGAGGATGAGCACCGGCGGGTTGCGCAGGATCGTCCGGGCGAGTGCGAGGCGCTGCTTCTCGCCGCCGGAGAAACGGTAGCCGCGCTCGCCGACCAGGGTGTCGTAGCCGTCCGGGAGGGCGGCGATGGTGTCGTGGACCTGTGCGGCCCGAGCGGCCTCGACCAGCTCGGCGTCGCTGGCGCCCGGCTTGGCGAAGCGCAGGTTCTCGGCGACCGAGGCGTGGAAGAGGTAGGTCTCCTGGGAGACCACGCCGACCGCGCGGGCCAGGGTGTCGAAGGACAGTTCGCGCACGTCCACGCCGTCCAGGGTGACGCTTCCGCCGGTGACGTCGTACAGCCGCGGGACGAGGTAGCTGAGGGTGGTCTTGCCCGAGCCGGTCTCGCCGACCACGGCCAGCGAGCTCCCGGCCGGGACGGTGAGGTCGACGCCGGCCAGGGTGGGGCGCTCCTGCGCAGGGTCGTAGCGGAAGTCGACGTCCTTGAAGCGGACCTCGCCGCGGATGTCGGTCAGGGTGACCGGGTCGGCCGGCTCGTCGATCTCCACCGGCAGGTCGAGGTACTCGAAGATGCGCTGGAAGAGGGCGAGCGAGGTCTGCACGTCCACACCGGTGGAGAGCAGGCTGACGGTGGGCCGGAAGAGGCCCTGCTGGAGGGTGACGAAGGCGACCAGGGTGCCGACCGAGACGATCGGCGCACCGGCGGCGGAGGTCAGCCCGGCCGCCCAGTAGATCAGCGCGGGCATCGCGGCCATCACGATCTGGATGGTGTTCATCCGCCAGCGCCCGGCCATGCTGGCCCGCACCTCCAGGTCGGCGAGCTGGTCGGACTGCCCGGTGAACTCCCGGGCGAGCGAGCCGGAGCGGCCCATGGTGCGGCCGAGCAGGATGCCGCTGACCGAGAGCGACTCCTGGACCGCCGAGCTCATCGCGGCCAGCTGCTTCTGCCGCTCGGTGGTGATCTTCTTGCGCTCCTGCCCGACCCTGCGGCTGATCCAGACGAACAGCGGGAGCAGCAGCAGCGAGACGACGGTCAGCCGCCAGTCGAGGGCGACCATGGCGACGACGGAGGCGACCACGGCGGTCAGGTTGGAGACCAGGCTGGTCGCGGTGGAGGTCACCGTGGACTGCATGCCGCCGATGTCGTTGGCGATCCGGGACTGCACCTCACCGGTGCGGGTGCGGGTGAAGAAGGCCAGCGACTGCCGCTGGAGGTGGCCGTAGACGGCGGTGCGCAGGTCGTGCATCACGCGCTGGCCGACGGTGGTGGAGATCAGCGTCTGGAGGACGTTGAAGATGCTGTTCACCACGGCGGTCAGGATCATCCCGAGCGCGAGCAGGCTGAGCAGCCCGGTGCGGCCCTGCGGGATGGCGGTGTCCAGGACGGCCCTGAGCAGGAAGGGCGAGACGACCGAGACCACGGCCGAGGCGGCGACCAGCAGCCCGACGACGGCCAGGCGGGCCCGGTACGGGCGGAAGAGCGCGAGGATGCGGCGCCACTCGGCCGGTGGGCGGGGTTCGCCCTCGGCTCGCTCGGGCGGGGTCCAGTCGATGGCGGTGGGCCTCAAGGACGGGCCTCCCTGGGTGGGGCGGTCGGGTGCGGGGCAATATAGCGAGGATAGCTCATAGTTAGATAAGCTAATAGTGACTGTTGCCCTATTCCTCGTCCGTACAGGCTCCGCGGAGCGCGCGTACGGGCCCCGCGGAGCCGCCCGACCGCCCCGACCGCCCCGGGCCTCAGTTGGTCCGGTAGGTGCGCGCCGCCTTCGAGGAGACCCCGCCGAGCTTGCCGGAGGGCAGCATCCGGGCGATGGCCACCGCGACCTTGTACCGCTTGCCCGGCACGGACACGGCCCGGCCGCGCGCCAGGTCGCGCATCGCCTCGTCCACCACCCGCTCGGCGGACAGCCAGGACCAGGACGGGATGTTCCCGGTGCCCATGCCGGCCCGCTGGTGGAACTCGGTCCGGGTGAAGCCCGGGCAGAGCGCCATCATCCGCACGCCCGTACCGCCGAGGTCGCGCAGCACGCCCTGGGTGAAACTGACCACCCAGGCCTTGCTCGCGCCGTACGTGCCGCGCGGCAGGAAGGCCGCCACCGAGGCCACATTGACGATCGCACCGCGGCCGCGCTCCCGCATTCCGGGCAGGGCGGCCGTGGTCAGCCGCAGGATCGCCTCGATGTGCACCTTCAGCATGGCCAGCTCGTCCTGGAGCGGGACGGTCCCGAAGGCGCCCTTGTTGCCGAAGCCCGCGTTGTTGACCAGGAGGTCCACCGGGCGGGCGGGGTCGGCGAGCCGGGCCTCGACGGCACCGATGCCCTCGTCGGTCGCGAGGTCGGCGGTCAGCACCTCCGTCTCGATGCCGTACCTGCCGTGCAGGTCGGCGGCGGCGCGCTCCAGGCGCTCGGTGTCCCGGGCCACCAGGACGAGCTGGTAGCCGCTGCGGGCGAGCCGTCGCGCGAAGGCGGCTCCGATGCCGGCGGTCGCGCCGGTGATCAAGGCTGTGGTCATGCCCCAGACCGTACCGACTCGCCGCTTCCGGACCCACACCGAGGGCGATTTCCCAGCTCAGAGAGTTGCGGATGCAGCCCCCGGGAGGTGCTCGTACTGTCGAACGGGGGCATCGTCCGACCGGGCGGTGAAATCCAGACGAGGAGGCACTTCTGATGCTTACTCAGTTCCGGACCGAAACGGCTACGACGTCGCACAGCGCGACACTCGAAGCCGAGACACTCGCGGGCCTGATGGTGGAGGACGAGGCCGTCGTGTCCGACGCGCCCACGTACCTGCCCGAGGCCGCCGGCGCGGTGCTGCTCGCCGCGCTGCTGCTCCTCTCGCCGAAGGGCCCCAAGGAGAAGCCGACCCGGTAGGGCGACTTCCCCCCTGTCGGGCCTCGCGCCCGTGACCGACCCTCCTGAAGGGGGACCAGATCACCATGCCAACCGCCGAGACCCCTCTCCGTGACGAGTACGCCGCGGCGGTCGAGCGGGTGGCGGACCGGACCCTCGCCGTCCTCCGGGACGGCGAGGGCACGGCCGCACTCGCGGACCCCGACACCGTGGTGCCCCGCCCGCTGCTGGCCGCAGTCCGGGTGCTCGGCGCGGACCTCTTCGCACCGCAACTGCTCACCGGCGCGCAGCCCGACGACACCACCGCCGCGCTGCTGGCCGAGGCACGAACGGCCTTCCCCGCACCCACCCCCTCCTCCGCGGAGGCCGCGCTGGTACTCGGGTGGCAGGACTGGGCGGCCGGAGGACTGCTCGCCCGCACACCGTACGGGGCGGCCGTACAGACCCCCGCGCCACTGTCCGACCCGGAGGCCGTCGGCTGGCAGGCGTGGTCGAAGCGGATGGCCCAACTGTCCTCCCTGGCACTGCCGACGCTGGACGGCCCGGTGCACGACGCCGCCCGCGCGAACACCCTGCACCTCGCCCGCGGCGCCGTCCGCAGCATGCTCCGGCGCGACCCCACCACCGCCGTACGGCTCGCCCGGTGGCTCTCCTGGGCCCGGGCCGACGGCCGGCCGCTCCGGCTGGAGATCGAACCCGTCCTGGACCGGATCCGCCTGGCCGGCGACGGGACGTCCCGCTCCGTGCTCGAACTCACCATCGCCCAGCGCATGTTGGAAGGAGCGCCGAAATGACCGAAACCTCGGTGCTCGCCACCGCCCAACAGCTCGGCTCCCGGTCACTGGCCTGGCTGCACGCCGGCTACCAACGCGGCTACAGCCGGCTGGAGGAAAGCACCATCGTCGACCTGGCCGACCCTGAGGACGTCTACAAGCCGCTCTGCGAAGCCGCGTTGGCCTCCTCCCTGGTCCTGCGCGACGGCGTCACCGGCCCGCACGACGCCCGCCTCGCGCGGGAACTCCTCGAAGCCGCCTGGGCCCAGCTGGGAGAGGGCGACCTGCTGCTCGAACGACAGCTGCGGCACGTCACCCTCGTCGACCCGCTGGAGACGTACGGCCACTTCGCCCGGTCCGGCTACCGCCACGCTGCCATGGAGGAGTTGCTCACCTCGATCGGCCGGCTCCGCGCCGTGCACGCCGTCGAGATTCAGGGCAGCCGCCACCTCGCCCTCGCCAACGCGCGGCGGATCTCCGGCCTCGAACCGCAGCCGGACTGGCCCCGGCTGGCCCGGAACACCTGGCTCGGCGCCCTCCCCGAGCCGTGGACCGTCGCCTGGGTGATCGCCTACCAGGTCACCCACACCGTCTTCCACCTCACCGACTGGGGCGCCCGGCCCGAGTGCCTGCCCGAGCCGATGCGCGACTACCTGCGCGACTGGCTGCCGGTCTGGCTCGACATCTGGCTGGAGATCGAGCAGTGGGACCTCGCCGGCGAACTGCTCATCGTGGACTCGTGCATCGGCGAACCGGTCACCGGCCGGACCGGTTGGGAGGCGCTGGCAGCGGCCCAGCAGGCGGACGGGATGATCAAGTGCGAGGGCTCCGCACCCGACAACGAGGACCCGGAGGAGGACTTCCGCCAGCACTGCCACACCGCGGTGGTCGGGGTGGTGGCCGCCAACGTCGCGCTCTCCCGGGCCCTCGGCGGCACGCCGGTGGCCCCTTGAACGGGTTGGACGCCGCGGTCACGGCGGTGGTGCGGGCGGCCGAGCCCTACGCCACCGCCGTGACCGTCGCCCTGGCCCGCGGCGACCTGGCGGAGGTGCGCTGCTTCGGGCGGGTCCACCGCGGACCGGCCGCCGCGCCCTGCACCCCCGACACCATCTTCGAACTCGGATCCGTCAGCAAGACGTTCACCGCACTGCTGCTCGCGGAGATGGTCGCCCGCGGTGAACTCGCCCTGGACGACCCGGTCGAGAGCAGGCTGCCGCGCCGCTGGCGCGCCGCGAAGGTCCACTCACCGGAACCCATCCGGCTGCTGCACCTGGCCACCCACACCTCGGGCCTGCCCGGACTGCCCCCGGGACTGCTCGCGAAGGCCGTCCCGGCCTGGTTCAGCAACCCGTACCAGACGTACGGCGACGAACAGTTGAGGGACGCACTGGCCCGAACGACCGTACGGGGACATCCCGGTAGCAGGTACGGGTACTCCAACTACGGAGTCGGACTGCTCGGCCGGGTGCTCGCCGAGACGGGCGGGCTGCCGTACGGGGAACTACTCGTCGACCGGGTCTGCGGACCGCTGGGGCTGCGGTCCACGACCTGCGCCCCGGACCCGCCGGGCCGGGCCACCGGCTACCGGCGCGGACAGGCGCTCCCGCCCTGGCACATCCCCGGGCTGCCCGGAGCCGGCGCGGTGCGGTCCGACGGGACCGATCTGCTGCGCTACCTCCTTGCACACCTGGACGACGGGCCGGCGGCGGGCCCGGGCAGCGGGCTGAAGGCCGCCCTGCGGGACGTCCGGCGGCTGCGGCTTCGGTTGCCGCACTCGACCGACCGGATCGGCCTGGTCTGGATGCACCGCCGCTCGGGCGACCGGGACCTCTTCTTCCACAGCGGGGGCACCCGGGGGTTCACCGCCTTCGTGGGCTTCTCGCCGGAGCGTTCGGCGGCCGTCGCGGCGGTGGCCAACACCGCTCCGGCGCTGAACGGACGGTTCGTCCAGGCGGGGTACGAGGCACTGCGGGTCGCCAGCCGGCTCTAGCCGGCGAGGAGACGCCCTAAACCGCCACGGCCTTGGCGCGGTCGGCGGCGATGTGCACGGCGAGGCCCGCGAGGACGGTGCCCATCACGTAGCGCTGGATCCGCAGCCAGCCGGGGCGGCGGTTGAGGAAGGCCGCGATGCTGCCCGCGCTCACCGCGATCAGGCCGTTGACGGTGATCGCTATCGCGATCTGGGTCAGGCCCAGCAGCAGGCTCTGCAGGGCGACGTGACCGCGTTCCGGGGCCACGAACTGCGGCAGCAGCGAGATGTACATGATGGCGATCTTGGGGTTGAGCAGGCAGGTCAGGAAGCCCATCGCGAACAGCCGGCGCGGCGGGTCCGGCGGCAGCTGCTGCGGGGCGAAGACCGCCGTGCCGCCCGGCTTGACCGCCTTCCAGGCCAGCCAGAGCAGGTACCCGGCACCGGCCAGCTTGATCGCGGTGTAGAGGGCGGGCACCACCGAGAACACCGCGGCCACCCCCGCCGTCACCGCGACCAGGTAGACCAGGAAGCCGGCCGCGACCCCGGTCAGCGAGATCAGCCCGGCGCGGCGGCCCTGCGCGATCGAGCGCGAGACCAGGTAGATCATGTTCGGCCCGGGCGACAGCACCATGCCCAGGGCCACGGCGGCGATCCCGAGCAGGGCCCGGCCGTCCACGGCGGATGTCAACGCGTCCATGCGAGGAGGCTAGGACGGCTCATCGGGTCAATGCAATGATGACTTTGCCCTCGGTGCAATCCAGCGCCCGAGGCTCTGGAGGAGCGAACGCCGATGGACGACTACCGCCTGATCGCCGACCGGATCGCCGCCGAGATCGCGGGCGGACGACTGCGGCCCGGCCAGCAGCTGCCCACCCAACGGGCGTTCGCCCGCGGTCGGGGCATCGCCAACTCGACGGCGGGGCGCGTCTACCGGGAACTGGCCCGGCGCGGGCTGACCGTCGGGGAGGTCGGGCGCGGGACCTTCGTCCGGGCCGGGCGCGCACCGGACGGCACCCGGGTGGCACTCGCGGAGCCGGCCGCCGCCCCCGTGGACCTGGAGCTCAACTACCCCGCCGTCTCCGGGCAGGCCGAACTGCTGGCGGGCGCACTGGCGCCGCTGCTGCGGCCGGACGCGCTGGGCGAGGCGCTGCGGCCGGTCGGCGCGGCCGGGACGGGCGCGGCACGGCGGGCGTTCGCCGGACTGGTGTCGGCCGGCTCCTGGGAGGTCGCGGCGGAGGACCTGCTGTTCGCCGGCAACGGGCGGCAGGCCATCGCCGGGGCCCTGTCCGCGCTGGTGCCGCCCGGACAGCGGCTGGGCGTGGAGGAGCTGACCTATCCGGTGGTCAAGGCGGCGGCGGAGCGGCTGGGCATCGTGCTGGTGCCGCTGGCCGTGGACGAGTACGGGCTGCTGCCGGACGCCGTGGCGGCCGCCCACCGGGCCGGACCGCTGCGCGCGGTGTACATCCAGCCGCGCCTGCAGAACCCGCTCGGCGCGAGCCTGCCGCAGGAGCGGGTGGTGGCGCTCGTGGCGCTGCTGCGGCGGCTCGACCTGCCGGTGGTCGAGGACGCCGTCTGGTCCTTCCTGCGGCCGGAGTCGGCGCCACTGGCGGCGCTCGCGCCGGAGCGCACCGTCCTCGTGGACAGCCTCTCCAAGCGGCTCGCCCCGGGGCTGACCACCGGGTTCGCGGTCGTCCCGGCGGCTCTGCGCGAACGGGTGGCGGGCGCCCTGCGCTCGGGCGGGTGGACGCCGGGCGGCTTCGCACTGGAGGCGGCGGTGCGCTGGATCGGGGACGGCACGCTGGCCACGGTGGAGGCGGCGAAGCGGGCCGACGCGACGGCCCGGCAGCTGCTGGCGCGCGAGGTGCTGGCGGGGCAGCGGCTGCGGTCCGACCCGTGCTCGTACTACCTGTGGTGGGAGCTGCCGACCGGCCGACGGGCGGAGACCTTCGTCGCGGAGGCGGCGCGGGCCGGGATCTCGCTCACGCCCGCGGCGGCCTTCGCCGTCGATCCCCGGCGCTCGCCCTCCGCCGTCCGGGTCGGGCTCGCCTCGCCGCCGCTGCCGGTACTGGCGCGGGCGCTGGAGACGCTGGCGGGGATCGCGGCGGGGGCGGGTGACGGCGAACGACGAACAGCTGACAGCTGACAGATTTCGAAATCTGTCAGCTGTCAGCTGTTATCCGTCGCCTGTCATCCGTCAGCTGTCGACTGTCCGCCGTCGGTCATCCGCCGCGCCCCCGGCGCCGACGGCGCGCAGGCGAGTGGCGGCGGTGGCGGCGAGCTGGGGGGCGAGCCGGGCCACGTCCCGGGAGCCGACCACCGCGATCAGGCTCGGCAGCAGCCAGCGGACCGGCTGCATCCCGCGCAGCCAGGCCTGGGCGTAGACGTGGGCGGACCGGCGGGCGATCCCGGCGACGATCCGGTCCACCGCGGGCTCCAGCGGATACGTCTTGTTCGCCGGCCACGGCAGCCGGGAGCGCATCTGCTTCAGCACGGCGTCCTCGTCGGCCCCGCGCACCATGTCGGTGTCGGTCCAACTCAGGTACCCGACACCGACCTTGACCCCCTGGTAGGCCACCTCGGCGCGGATCGAGTGGGCGAAGGCCTCCACCCCGGACTTGCTGGCGCAGTACGCGCTCATCAGCGGCGCGGGGGTCAGCGCGGCGAGCGAGGCGATCTGGAGCAGGTACCCGCGGCTCTCGGCGAGCGCCGGCAGGAAGGCCCGGGCGGTGGCCACGCTGCCGAGCAGGTTGACCTCGATGACCCGGCTGAACGCCCGGTGGTCGCTGTCGGCCAGCGGCCCGCCGAGGGCGATCCCGGCATTGGCGACGACGGTGTCGACCCGCCCGTAGTGCTCCTTGATCCGCCGGGCGGTGTCCTCCAGCGCGTCGAGGTCGGTGACGTCCACCTCCCAGCTGGTCGCGGACGGGCCGCACTGCGCGGCGACGGCCTTCAACTCCTCCGGCTCCAGCCCCAGCAGGGCCACCTTGGCCCCGCGCCGGGCGAGCTTGCGGGCCAGCGACGCGCCGACGCCGCGCGCGGCCCCGGTGACGACGACGACCTGCTCGGACAACGGCGGGATGGCGTTCATGCGACAGCGGTCCTCTCGTCGGTGGAAGCGGAAGCGGAAGCGGAAGCGGGAACGGCGCCGGCGGACGCGGTAGCGGCAGCGGGCGCGGCCGTCAGGTACCCGGAGGCCATCCGGTGGATCTCCGCGGCGACCTCCGCCGGGCGCTCCAGCGGCGACATGTGCCCGACCCCGGGCAGCAGCAACAGCCCCTGTGCGTCCTGGAGTTCGGCGACCATCCGGTGCGCGTGCACCGGCGGGGTCAGCCGGTCGTCGGTGCCGACCACCACCGCCGTGGGCGCGGCGATCCGGGCGAGCCCGGCGTGGACGTCCACCCGGTCCAGCACCGCGGCCCAGTTGGCGCGGACGGCGGTCGGGCAGGCGTGCACGATCCGGGCCGTCGCCTCGACCTGGCCGGCGGGCGAACCGGCGCCCATGGTCGCGTACTTGAGCGCCGCCCGGCTGACCGACGAGACCGGTCCGAGCGGCATCCGGGAGCGCAGCAGCTGCCGGTGCAGGAAGCGCCGCAGGCCCCGGGCGCGTACGGCCGGTGGCAGGACGGTGAGTTCGGCCACCAGGTCGCCCGGCCCGGTGGAGATCAGGACGGCCGCGGCGGTGCGCTCGGCGACCTCGGGGCGGCCACCGGCGGCCATGATCGTCATCCCGCCCATGCTGTGCCCGGCGAGCACGGCCCGCTCGCCCGCCAGCACGGTCCGCGTGAGCACGGCGGACAGGTCCTCGGCCAGCGCCCTGGTCGAGTAGCGGGCCCGGCTCGGCGGGATCTCGCTGCGCCCGTGGCCGCGCTGGTCGTAGGCCACCACCCGGTAGCGGTCGGCCAGCAGGCGGATCACCGGGGCCCAGAAGGCGGTCGAGCAGGTCCAGCCGTGGGCGAGCACCACGGTGGGCGCGTCGAGCCGGCCGTGCACCTCGACGTGCAGCCGGATGCCGTCCGCCGACCGTACGCTCAACTCCTCCACGGGGACGGGAGGTTCGTACTCCTCGGGCAGCCGGACGCCGTTCACGCGGAGACCTCCTGGACGGTGCGGGCGGCCGCCGGAGCGGCGCGCATGATCAGCTCGTACTCGCCCAGGTCGACCCTGCGGGTGGCCCGGCGGAACGAGGTGGTGGAGCCGGGCCAGAGCACGGTGTTCCTGCCGCTCGGGTCGAGGTACCAGCTGAGGCAGCCGCCGGTGGTCCAGACGGTGCGGTCCATCCGATGCTGGAGTTCGAGGTTCCACTGCCGCTGGGCGCGCGCGGTGGGCTGCATCGCGGCGGCTCCGATCGAGCCGAGCGTGGTCAACGCGTCGATCATGTAGTTCAGTTGGGACTCGATCATCAGGATCATCGAGCTGTTGCCGAGGCCGGTGTTGGGCCCGATGACGAAGAAGAGGTTCGGGAAGCCGTGCACGGTCGAGCCGCGCAGCGCCTCCATGCCGTCCTTCCACTCCTCCGCCAGGCTGGTCCCGTTGGCGCCGAACACCCGGGCGCCGATGGGCATGTCGGTGACGTGGAAGCCGGTGCCGAAGACGATGGCGTCCACCTCGTGCTCGCTGCCGTCGGCCGCGACCAGCGTGGAGCCGCGCAGTTCCCGCAGGCCGGAGGAGACGACCTCGGTGTTGGCCGCGGCGAGCGCCGGGTAGTAGGTGTTGCTGAGCAGGATGCGCTTGCAGCCGATCCGGTAGTCCGGGGTGAGCCTGGCCCGCAGCGCCGGGTCGGGGACGCCCTGGGCGATGTGGCGTTCGGCGAGCTGCTGGACCAGGCGCAGCAGTCCGGGGCGGCGCACGAACGCGTCCACCTGGAGCTCGCGGAGGGCGAACAGGGTGCCGCGGCGGATCTTCGCGGTGACCGGCAGGCGGCCGTGCAGCCACTTCTCCAGCTGGCTGATCTCGCGGTCGCGGCGCGGCAGCACCCAGGCCGGGGTGCGCTGGAAGACCGTCAGCCTGCCGACCTTGGGCTGGATCGACGGGATGATCTGCGCGGCGGAGGCGCCGGTGCCGACCATCGCGACGCGCTTGCCGGTCAGGTCGAAGTCGTGGTCCCAGCGGGAGGAGTGGAACACCTTGCCGGGGAAGTCGCCCAGCCCGGGCAGGTCGGGGATCTGCGGGTCGGCGAGCGGTCCGGCGGCGGAGACGATGGCGTCGGCCGTCCACTGGCCGGCCGAGGTGGTGATCCGCCAGCGGGTCTGCTCGCTCTCCCAACGGGCTTCCAGCACCTCGGTGTTGAAGCGCAAGTGGGGGCGGAGGCCGAAGACGGTGGCGACCTTCTCCAGGTAGGCGCGGATGTCCGGCTGGCCGGAGAAGCTGCGCGGCCAGTCGGGGTTGGGCGCGAAGGAGAAGGAGTAGAGGTGCGAGGGCACGTCGCAGGCGCAGCCGGGGTAGCTGTTGTCGCGCCAGGTGCCGCCGGCCGAGTCCGCCCGCTCCAGGACCACGAAGTCGGTGATCCCGGCACGGCGCAGTCGGACCGCGGCGCCGAGTCCGCCGAAGCCGGAGCCGATCACCGCCACCCGGACGTGCGGGACGGACTCCTGCGCCGCGGTGGTGTCGGTCGCTGCGGACGCGCCGGAGCGGGGGCGCTTGCTGCTGGATGCCATGCGGCAACCTCCTGAGGGTGGGACGGTGATCGTCGCGCTCTCCCGGCGAGCGTGCCCCGGAACCTCCTGGGGCCCGTCTCCGGATCCTCCCGGGGCCCGCCTCCGGAACCCCGCCAATCGCGCCAGTAATCACTGGCATGGTTGGCAGGGTAGCCCTTGCTGACACCGGATGGAAGAAGCGCGACCGCTCCGGTTCGGGGAACCTTCCGAGCCGACGGACCTATGCTGATCGCCGTGGACAAGGTCAGAGCTGCTGCGGGCGACAGAAAACGCGAGTACCGGGTGGAGGAACTGGCCGAGGCCGCCGGCATCACCACCCGCACCCTGCGCTTCTACCGCGAGCGCAAACTGCTTCAGCCGCCCCGCAAGGAGGGCCGCATCGCCTGGTACGGCGAGGAGCACCTGGCCCGGCTGCGGATGATCGGCGAACTGCTCGAACGCGGCCACACCCTGGGCGGCATCGCCGAGCTGATCGGCGCCGGCGAGAGCGGACGGGACGTCGCCGAGCTGATCGGGCTGGAGGCGGCGATCGTCGCACCGTGGTCCGACGAGACCCCGGTACGCCTGGACTGGGACGAGCTCAAGACCGCCTTCGGCGACCAACTGACCGAGGAGAACACCGCCGAGTCGATCGCCCAGGGCTACATCACCGTCGAGGAGGACGGCATCACCCACGTCAGCCGCCGGCTGATGGACGCCACCACCGAGCTGGTGGCGGAGGGGGTGCCGCTCTCGGCGGTACTGGACGCCAGTCGGCGCACCCGGGAGCACGTGGACGCCATCGCCGAGATCTTCATCGAGGTTGTCGGCGAGCACCTGCTCAGCGCGCTGGCCGCCGACACCCCGCTGCCGCCCGGCGAGGCGGCCCGGCTCACCGAGCGCATCCTGCGGGTGCGACCGCTGGCGCGCACGGTCGCGGACGCCCAGTTCGCCCTCGCCATGGACCGGCGGGTGCACGTCGAGTACCTCGAACTCCTGCGCCAGCGACGGGAGAACGGTTCCGAGGCGTAACCGGGCCGCCGCGCGGGCAGGGATTCCCGCGCCCTGCCCGTACGTTGGAGGTGCCGCCAATGGCCCGACCGCTCAGCCGCCGCGCCGCTCTCGGCCTCGCCGCCGGGCTCGCCCCGGGGCTCGCGCTCGCCGCGTGCGGGCCCGACTCCCCGGCGCCGGGCGGCGGTTCGTCCGGTGGTGGTTCGTCGGGCTCCGGTTCGTCCGACTCCGGTTCGTCCGGTGGTGGTTCGGCCGGCTCCGGCGGCACCCGGACGGTCCGGCACGCGCGCGGCGAGAGCACCGTGCCGGCCCGGGCGAGCCGGGTGGTGGCCCTGGACACCGACGCGCTGGACTCGGTGGTCACCCTCGGCCTCAGCCCGGTCGGCGCCACCACCGTCACCGCGGGCGCCCCGTTCCCCGCCTACCTGCCCGCCGAGCGGCTGTCCGGGACGAAGCCCGTCGGGGCCATCGGCCAGCCCAGCCTGGAGACGATCGCGGCACTGCGGCCGGACCTCATCCTGAGCAACCAGGTCCGCGACGACAAGCGGTACGACGAACTGTCGAAGGTCGCGCCGACGGTGCTCTCCAAGACCACCGGACCGACCTGGAAGGAGAACGTCCGGCTGCACGCCGAGGCGCTGGGCCGGCAGGCCGAGGCCGACGCGGCGGACGCGGCATACCGGGCGAAGCTGCGGGACCTGGTCACCGCGCTCGGCGGACCGGCCAGGGCGGCGGCCACCCGGGTCGAGATGGCCCGCTTCCTGGCGGGTGCGCCGACCAGGCTCTACCTGAACGACACCTTCGTCGGCTCGCTGTTCAAGGATCTGGGGCTCGGGCGGCCCGCCAACCAGGACAAGCCCGGTTTCTCGATGGAGATCAGCCCCGAACAGGTGGACCAGGCCGCGGCCGACGTCATCTTCTACGCGGTGTACGGGGACGCGGCCAAGTCCGACCAGGGGAAGATCACCGAGGGGGCGCTCTGGAAGAACCTGGACGCCGTGCGCAACGGGCGGGTGTTCCGGGTGGACGACAACCTGTGGATGCTCGGCATCGGCTACACCGGGGCCGGGCTGATCCTGGACGAGATCCGCAAGGACATGGCACCGGCGGGCGGGTGACGGACGACGGGTGACAGCGAACAGCCGACAGCTAACAGATAACAGATTTCAGATAACAGATGATGAAATCTGTCATCTGACATCCGTCATCCGCCGCCCGCCACGGCACGCGTCACCCCTGCCCGTACCGGCCCGGCCGCAGTCGCCCGGTGAAGGCGAGGAAGGCCACGAACCCGCCGAGGACGACCCAGCCGGGCCAGCCCGCCAGCGACATCGTGAGCGGGTCCAGCTCGGCGTCCGGGTCCGCGAACTCCCGGACCATCGACACGCTCATGCTGCTCGTGAAGGCGTGCGCCAGCACCGCCGGGACCACCGACCCCGAGCGCAGCCTCAGCCAGGTGAAGACCGGCAGGACGAGCACACAGCTGACCGTCAGCGCGGGCACCGCCAGGTACCACGGCCGCCCCGGGTACTGGCCGCCCATCAGCAGCGTCGGCAGGTGCCAGAGCGCGAAGGCCGTCCCCGCGAGCAGGTACGCCCGGACCAGCACCACCCTGCCACCGGCGCCCTCACCCCCGCCCTCTCGCCGGCCGAGCAGCAGCAACCGGGGGAAGAGGAAGCCCTGCCAGCCGATCTCCTCGCCGAAGAACAGCGGCAGCGAGAGCACCATCCCGATCAGGCCCTGGACCGCCCACGATCCGATCCGCCCCGCGTCCAGCGAGCCGAAGCCGGCGAACGGGTAGCTGCCCGCCAGCGCGCCGAGTGCCAGCGTCGCGGCCGTCAGCCCGCCGAGCACCCCGAGCGGCAGCAGGCAGGCCCGGACCGCGCGGGCCCGGGGCCGCGGCCAGCGCAGTGCCAGCGCCTCCCGTACCCCGCCGCCCCGCTCGACGAGGCGGACCACCAGCAGCGCCGCCAGCGCCGGGGCCAGCATGGCGGCCGCGATGCAGATCTGCTCCAGCGCGCCGACCCCCTCCCGGGCGTCGGTGCGCTGGTAGCCCTCGGCGAGCAGCGGGGTCATCGCCGCCCACATCCCGGCGTAGGCGAGCACCAGGTAGACCAGCAGGCCGCGCCGTCGGACGGCGCTCGGCGGGGTTCGTGTCAGTAGCGTCATGCTGAGGACGCTACGGATCCGGAGGTTCGCCCCGGAACCAAGTGCACTGCCGTTCCCGGGGGTTGTCCACTACCGCCGCGATGGTCGAGTTTTCTGGGTGTACGGGGGCCCGCCGGAGGTGCTACCAGGGCCCCGCGCCCTGCTGTCCACCCTCGCGTGCGCCACGAATCGCCACGGAAGCTGCACGGAAAGGAAAATTGACGTATCGTCAGGCGTCACACAGCGGGGGCGACGGTGGTCCGCTCACCGTCGCCCCCGCCGTACTCCCCCGCCGGCCGGCACCCACGGCCCGGCGGGGCCCTCCACACCTCCCCGGGCCCGGGCCTGATGGGTTCAGGCCCGGGTCCGGTTCAGCTCCGGGCTGGACTCATGCCCGAAGTCTCCCCGGAGCCCGGTCAGTTGACGTTGACGGCCGTCCAGGTGGCGGCGACCGCGTTGTACTCCGCGCTGCCCGCCCCGTACAGGTCCGCCGCCGCGCTGAGGGTGCCCGCACGGGCGCCCGCGTAGTCGGTGGTGGAGGTGAAGTACGTGGTCAGCGCGCGGTACCAGATCTGCGCGGCCTTGTCCCGGCCGATGCCCGCGAGCGTGGAGTTGTCGTACGTCGGGCTGTTGTAGCTGAACCCGTTGATGGTCTTCGCGCCGCTGCCCTCGGACAGCAGGTAGAAGAAGTGGTTCGCCACCCCGGACGAGTAGTGCACGTCCAGGTTGCCGACGTTCGCGTCCCAGTAGTCCGCCGAGCCGCCGTCCTTGCTCGGCTGGTCCATGTACCGCAGCGGCGTGCCGTTGCCGTTGAGGTTGATCAGCTCGCCGATCCAGTAGTTCGGCGGGTTGGAGGGCAGGTTGGCGTACCACTCGACCATCGTGCCCATGATGTCCGAGGTCGCCTCGTTGAGGCCGCCGGACTCGCCCGCGTAGTTGAGGTTCGCGGTGGCCGCGGTCACGCCGTGGCTCATCTCGTGGCCGGCCACGTCGATCTCGGTGAGCGGTGCGGTGTTGTTGCTGCCGTCGCCGTACGACATGCAGAAGCAGCTGTCGTCCCAGAAGGCGTTGACGTAGTTGGAGCCGTAGTGCACCCGGCTCAGGGCGCCGACGCCGTCGTTGCGGATGCCGTTGCGGCCGAAGGTGCTCTTGTAGAAGTCCCAGGTGGTGGCGGCACCGAACTGGGCGTCCACGGCGGCGGATTCGCGGTTGTTGACGGTGCCGTCGCCGAAGCTGTTGCTGGTGTTGGCGAACAGCGAGCCGGTGCCGTCGGTGCCGTTGTTGAGGTCGCTGGTGGACTGGCCGCCGCGACCGGCGTCCTTCAGCTGGTAGTTCGAGCCGCTCTGGGTGGTGGCCAACGGGACCTGGCCGACGAAGATGCCGTTGCCGGTGCCGCCCGCGGTCTCGATCGTCTCGTGGGTGGCGAGGACCCGGCCGTCGGCCGCGTCGGTGACCAGGATCTGGCGGCTCGGGGTGCCGTCGGCGCGCTGGCCCTCGACCGTGGTGCGGTACGCCAGGCGCGGGTTGCCGTCGGTGGCCCAGACCACCAGCTCGGCCTTGCCGGCCTGGTGGACCTCGGTGAGCGGCGACTCGTCGGCGTCGGCGCGCGCCCCGATGGTGGCCTTGACCCCGGCGGTGACCTGCGTGGCGGCCTGGTCGGCGGCGATCTTCGGGGTCGTGTTCGGCAGCGCGATCCGGGCGGCGACCGCCTTGTCGACCGACTTCACCGAGCCGTCGGCCTTCTGATGGACGACCAGGTCGCCACCGATCACCGGCAGGCCGGCGTAGGTGCGCTCGAAGCGCAGGTGGCGGGTGCCGTCCTTGTCCACCGCGGCGTCCTTGGCGACCAGCTGCTCCTTGTCGCCGAGCTTGAGCGCCTTGGCCAGCGGGCCGGCCTGACCGGCCGCCAGCTTGAGCGCGGTCGCGTGCTGCTGGGCGGCCTGGGCCTGCAGCGAGGGGGTGGGAGCGGCCTGGGCGGCGGTGCTCACCTGGATCACACCGGTCAACAGGGCCGTGGCCGAGAGTACGGCGACGGCCGCGAGCTTACGCTTCACGTACGAGTCCTTCCGGGAATCCGCGTCTGGGCGCGGTCGCACCGCGTCCCGGGGGGCCGGGTCGGCACCTGTGGGGCGGGACGGGCACTGACGTGCGGGAACCCCGTGCAGTCGAGCGGTTCGCCACCGATGGGTGGGGGTGGGGCTACCGCTGGGGGATGACCAGAAGCATGACAATCCAGCAGGTGAATTGACAGGTCTTGCTCAGCAATTGGCCAGGTCCCGCCATCGGGTAAAGAGCCTCCAATCAGCAGACGAACCCGGGCAATTCACCACATCCCGCCAAGGGCTCCGTCCCGAACGACGCCCGGTCGCCTGCACCTACGGGAATCCACCCGCCGCCCGCCGCACGCCGACCCGACGAGCGGGCCCGGCCGGCCGTCGATCGACTTTTACATGTGTGTAGAAGACTCCATACGGTTCCTTGACACGCCGGTGGCGAGGTCCCGCCACCTCGACCCCCTTGAACACCGGGAGGTCGTCTGCTAGTCAGCCGACCGTCACCGTCACCGCCCGGACCGCAGGACCACCTCCCTGCGCGCGAGTCGGGGGACGGCAGCAGAGGGAAGCGACGGCACGGCTGCGCTGGAGCCCACGGCTCCTCCTTCACGGGGCGGTGGTGGTGGTCACCGGCAGCCTCACAGGCCGCTCGCGCACCCCGCGCCGCGAGTTCTCATGCCTCGGGCGGGCCCCTACTGCAGCCGCCACTCCTGGGCGGCGTTGCCGGGGGTGCAGGAGACCATGGTGACGGCGCTGCCGGGGCCGTTGTTGGTCATGCAGGACTGGTTCTGGTAGTCGCCCAGCGTGTACGAGCCGGCCGAACTGCCGGTGCGCATCGTCCAGTTGGTGAGGAAGCTGAGGCCGTTGCTCAGCACGACCCTCCCGTCCATCGTCTGGACCAGCTGCGGGCCGCCGTTGTTGCAGGCGTTGAACAGGATCCACATGCCGGGGTTGGTCGAGCGCACCCAGCCGTACTGCGCGTGACCGCCGACGACGATCGGGTTGTCGCCGTTCAGGTTGTCGTCGCGCATCCCGATCGCGCGGCCGTCCTTCGCGCTGACGATGGTGCTCCAGCTGGTGCCGCCGCAGGACGCGGGCCGGGGCGGGCTCTGCGGGACGCTGGTGGTCCCGCCGTTGGCACTCTGAGCCGGAGGCTGCGGGTTCTGATTGGCTGGCGGGTTGGGCGGGTTGCCGCCGCCGGGCTGGCTCCCCTGACCGGCCGACGACGCCCCGCCGGCGGCCGCGCCCGTACCACCGGTCCGGGCACCACCCGAACCGGCCGAGGCGCCCGAACCGCCACTGCCGCCCTGACCACCGGCGGCCGGCACCGGCGGGACGGGGACCTGCGGCTGGTTCTGGGCGGCGCCGGGAGCCGGCTGGTCGGGGCCCGGGGTGGCCGCCGGGGTGTCGGTCGGCGCCGGGGTGGTCGGCGCGGTGGTGGTCGCGGGCGCCGAGGTCGCGGTGCCCGGGGTCACGGGGGCGGTGACCACCACGGTCGGCTGGGCGCCGGGCGACTGGGCCGCGTCGGTGCCGCCGGCCCCGCGGTCGACCAGCAGGACGGTCGCCGTGCCCATCGAGATGACCACGGGGATGACGACGGGCACCAGCAGGGTGCGCCGGGACCGCCGCCGACCGGGTTCGGTCTGCGCCTGCGGCTCCACCTTCGCCACCTCGTCCGGTGCCGGGGCGCCACCCGCGGCGGGCACCACCACCGCCCCGCCCTTGACCAGCGCCACGGCCGCGCCGCCCTGGGCCGGCCCCGCCGCACCGTCCTTCGCGGGCTCCGCAGCACCGTCCTTCGCGGGCTCCGCGGCACCGCCCTCGGCCGCCGGGCCCGCACCGGGCCGGAGCGGGAGGGTCCCGCTGTCGGCCGCGCCGGCCTTCCCCGGCGTCTGCCCGCCGCCGGCGAAGCCCTCCCCCGCGAGCGCCGCCCGGACCGCCCTCGCCATCTCCGCCGCGTCCGCGTACCGCTCCTCGGGCTTCTTGGCGAGCGCCCGGGCGACCAGTGCCCGTACCGGCGCCGGAAAGGTGTCCGGCAGTTCCGGCACCGGCTGGTTGACGTGCTTGAGTGCGATCTGGAGCGGCCCGTCACCGGAGTACGGCGGCTCGCCGACCAGCAGTTCGTAGCAGACCACGCCGATCGAGTACAGGTCGGTGGCCGGTCCGAGGTTCACGCCCTCGGCCTGCTCCGGGGACATGTAGAGCGCGGTGCCGATGATCGCGAACGGGGCGGTGAGCTTGGTGCTGGCGAGCGCCCGGGCGATGCCGAAGTCGGTGATGGCCACCCGGCCGTCCGAACGCACCATCAGGTTGGACGGCTTGATGTCCCGGTGGACGATCTCCCGCTGGTGCGCGGCGTGCAGCGCGTCCAGGGCTCCGGCCACCAGGTCGAGGGTGCGCTCGACGCCCATCGGTCCGGTGTCCTTGAGCACCCGGTCCAGCGGACGGCCGTCGATCAGCTCCATGACGATGTAGGCGCAGCGCTCCTCGCCGTCCCCGCCGCTCTCGCCGTAGTCGTGGACGCCCACCACACCGGGGTGGTCGACCGCGGCGACCAGCTGGGCCTCGCGGCGGAAGCGCTGGGCGGAGGTGTCGTCCTCCAGCAGCTCCGAGCGCAGGATCTTGACCGCGACCCTGCGCGCCAGCACGGTGTCCTCGGCCTTCCAGACCGAGCCCATGGCGCCGCCGCCGATCTTCTCGACCAGCTCGTACCGCCCGCCGAGCACGGTGCCCGCGCCGCTCATACCCCTGCTCCCCCGTGTCATGACCCCACCCCCGCGGGTCGTCGGCACACAGTGTGCCAGAGGGTGTCGTGGACTCAGTCGTGCAGGTCCGAAAAGGAATTGGGCGTGAGTTGTCAGTCCTTGAGGAAATATCGAGCACGGTCCGCGACTTCCCGGACGGCCGAGACGACCGCCTGGGGCCGGTCGGTCTGGATGGCGTGACCGGCACCGAGCACCGTGCCGTGCGTCCCCCGGACGGCGCTCCTCGCGACGCCCGCCTGGAGGGCGGTCCAGCGGACGCGCATCGCCCTGGGCAGCCCCCGGGTCGCGCTCAGGACGGCCAGCGGCGCCTCGGTCGGCGGAGCCCCGGCGCGGCGACGACGGAGCTCGGGGACGGCGGCGGCGGTCAGCCCCAGTTCGGCGAGGAGGGCACGCCGCTGGTGCCGGTGCGCGATCACGGCCGCCTCGGCCCGGGCGAGCGGCTCCTCCGGTTCGGGCGAGGTCGGCGACAGCGCCGTCCGGTACAGCCAGAGCCGGTACAGCCAGAGCCGGTTCAGCACGGCCTCGGCGACCTGGATGGACCGCGGCTGGAACTCCTCGTGCGCCGGGTCCACGAGCACCTGCCCGGCCACCAGCTCCGGCCGCTGCCAGGCGAGGAGTTGGGCCAGCTGACCGCCCCAGCTGTGCCCGACCAGGAGGGCCGGTCCCGCGTCCAGGTGCCGCACGAGGGCGGCCAGGTCGGCGAGCTGGCCGTTCAGCGTCGGGGCGGTGGACCTCTCGGGCTCGCTGGCCCCCAGCCCGGCCCGGTCGTACGCCACGACCCTCCCGTACCGGGCGAGTTCGGGCAGGACGGCCGACCAGGTGAGCGCCGACGTCCCGGCGCCCGCGATCAGGACCACCGGCACGGCGCCGCCCCGGCCGGCCTCCACCCAGCGCAACGCCCGTCCGTCCCGGTCCAGTTCGCCGGTGCGCACGCCGCCGGGCAGGTGCTCGCCGAGCGCCCGGGCGACGGCCTCCTGGACACTCCGCAGACCCGGCCCGGCGGGCTTTCCCCGCGTGCCCTGACTGGTGTTCATGTGCCGTCCCCCTGGATCCCTCGTTCGGCCCCGTTCCCCCGGGCCTGGTTCCGACCGGCCTGCGAGCGGCCTCGGGCAGTCCTCAGACCTGTCCGGGACCGGTCTCAGGTAATCATCAGACCGGCCCCGGACAGTTCTCCGACAGCCCCTCAGGCGGGCAGGGCTCGCTTCAGCAGCCCGAGCAGCGCCTCCCAGTGCCGCTCGGCCGCCACCGCGTCGTAGCGGTTGGTGTCGGCCTGGGTGTAGCCGTGCGGGGCGCCGGCGTAGACCTCCGCCCGGTACCGGACGCCGGCGGCGGTGAGGGCCGCGGCGAGCCGGTCGATCTGCTCGGGCGGCAGCGACGGGTCCTCGTCCGCGTGGCCGAAGTACAGCTCCGCGGTGATCCGGTCGGCGCCCAGGTGCGGGCTGTCCGGGCTGTCGGTGGCGAGCCTGCCGCCGTGGAACCCGGCCGCGACGGCGATCCGGTCCGGGTGGCTGGCGGCGGCGCGCAGCGCCAGCATGGCCCCGAAGCAGTAGCCGGTCAGGCCGACCGGGCCGTCCTGGACCAGCGGGGACTCGGCGAGCCAGCGCAGGTACGCGTCCGCGTCGCGGGAGTTCGCGTCCGGGGTGAGCGTTTCGATCAGCGGGAAGATCCGGCCGAAGAGTTCGTCGGCCTGCTCCAGGTCGATGCGCTCCGGCAGGTCGAAGACCGGCGCGCGGCCGGCGCGGTAGAAGAGGTTGGGGGCGAGTACGGCGTACCCGGCCGCGGCCAGCCGGTCGGCCATGCCCTCCACGTGCGGCCGGAGGCCGAAGGCGTCCGTGAAGAGGATGACGCCCGGGTGGGCCCGGCCGTCGTCGGGGTGGGCGAGGTAGGCGTCGGCGGTGCCGTCCGCCGTCGGGATGTCCACGAGGGTTCCGCGCACGAGCATGGTGAGGGTGCTCCTTCCGATTCGTCCGGCAGCGTATCCGGTGGACCCGCCGCCCGCCCGTGCGCTTTACGCCACAGTGCGGCCGCGTCGAACCCGCGACGTACCCGCGGCGCGCCCACGTGTGCACCCGGGGGGAACGCCGTGGCCCCGTGCGCGCGTTGAGCGGGCATGGGGTGGATCGTGGGTGTGGCGGCGACGGTCGCGGCGGTGCTGGGGCTGGTGCTGCTGGCGGTGTGGCAGGTCCAGGACGAGTCCTCGTCGCGGCCGCGGCGGCGCGGGCCCGGGGTGGGGACGGGTGCCGGCGGGCTGGAGGAGCTGCACGCGCTGTTCAGCCCGGGCAAGCAGGTACAGGTCGAGCAGAAGCGGGAGCAGCTCGCGCTCCGGGACGACGAACAGGCCGGGGCGCCGCCGCACTTCGGCGTGGACCTGGACCGGGGCGTGGCGGTGCTGCCCGGCGGGGCCGGAGGACGTGCGCCCGGCCCCGCGGAGCGCGAGGGGATCGGAACGGGTACGGCCGACCGGGCGCCCCGGGAGCCTGAGGCTCAGGCCCCCCAGGTGCGGGAGCAGAGCACCAGCCGGTAGCCGTCCGGGTCGGCTATCGTCACGCCGTGCTCGTCCCAGTACGGGTTGTGGGACGCGACCCGGGTGCCGCCGGCCTCCTCCAGCCGGGCGACCAGTGCCTCGTCCACCGGGGCGCCGAGGTAGACGACGAACAGGTCGTCCACCGTCGGGGTGGGCTCCAGCGGCCGCTCCGGGTCGTGCGTCAGCTCGAAGTGCCAACTGCCGCCGGGCGGGCCGACCATCAGCAGGTCGTGCTCGCCGGACACCCGCTCGGTGCTGCGCCACTGCACGGCGAGGCCGAGGGCGTCGACGTAGAAGCGCTCGGCCGCCGCGATGTCACGCGAGGGGCGGGCGATCCGGACCCGCGTGGTGGAATCGATCATGTCGGCGACCATAGCCGATGCCACTGACAGCGAACCAGGCTGCGCGACCCGACTGTGGACGGACCGTCAGAGCCGCCGCAGCCGCTCCTCGTCGGAGGTCCTCGGGCAGGTCAGACAGGCGGTGGCCGCGGGCCCGACCGCGTAGTAGAGGCAGCAGGCGAGCCGGGTGCGGGTGTGGTGGGCGCGCCCGTCGGGGGTGTGCAGGCGGCGGAAGTCGGCGCCGCCGGGGAGCGGCAGGGTGCCGCCGGGCAGGACGGCCTCGGCGGCGGCGACGGCGGCGTACTCCTCGGCGACCGCGACGGCGCCGCCCTCCCCTGCGGCAGCGATGGCACCCTCCTCGCCGAGCATCCGCCCCAGGTACCAGAGGGCGGAGGCCAGATCGTCCGTCACCATGCCCCAGAGCGCCCGGTCGCGGCGCCGGGTGGGACCGGCGAACGCGGCGAGCACCGGCCCGAGGTGCGCGACCACGGCGGCCCGCAGCTCGGCGCGCAATTCGTCGTCGCCGGGGAGGGTGACGTACCCGCGCGGGCGCAGGGCGAGCGCGCCGGTGGGGGCGTGCAGCCAGAGGTCGGCCGGGTCGACGACGGGGACCCGGCGGGCGAGGTGCCAGGGGCCGGCGATCAGCAGGCAGGCCGACCAGACGTAGTGGTGGAGCAGCCGGGAGGCAGTGACGTGCGGTCGCGGAGCGCGGCCGTGCTCGTCGGCGATGCGGGCCTCCGCGCCCGCCAGGACGGCGGCCAGCGCCCGTTCGTCGGTGGCGAGTTCGGCTCCGGAGCGCCAGTCGTCGGCGGCGCCCGGGGCGGGCTCGGCGGCGTCGAGCAGGCGCAGCTCCAGCACCGGGCAGAGCTCCCGCAGCCGCCGGTAGTCGGCGACCAGCGCGGAGGACGCGCAGGGTGCTACGGGCAGGGGTGTTCCGGGAACCATGGGCACTCCCGAGATCGATTCCGCATGATCGATTAAGGTGAGGCTCACCTTACAACGCATCACCGCGCTCGATGACCATGCCCAACTCCACCGGTCGGCTCACCGGTCCCGCCGGTCGAAGTGGCCCGAAGGCCGCGGGCGTGGACGCGCCAAAGTGGCCGTCGACGGCCGGGGGCGAACAGCTGACAGATTTCGAAATCTGTCAGCTGTTATCTGTCAGCCATCAACCGTAGGCCGTCAGCCGTTCCACCGCCCCGGACCGCCGCCGCCCCCTTCCTCCGCTCGTGGGAGAGTGGTAGGCAGCGAAGGGAGCGCGAACGTGCTGATGGACAAGGTGGCGGAGATACTCGCCGAGGCGTCGGCCGAGGTGGTGGAGCCGCGCTTCCGGGCGCTGGCCGCCGGCGAGGTGATGGAGAAGGCCCCCGGCGAGATCGTCACGGTCGCCGACCGCGAGGCCGAGGCGATCATCGCCCGTCGACTGCACGAGCTGCTGCCCGTCCCCGTGGTCGGCGAGGAGGCGGTCTCCGCCGACCCGTCGCTCGCCCTGGCCCTCCATGACGAGCCGGCGGCCTGGCTGGTCGACCCGGTGGACGGCACCGCCAACTTCGTCGCCGGCAGACCCGAGTACGCCGTGATGTGCTCCCTGGTCCGCTCCGGCCGGACCGTCGCCTCCTGGATCTGGCAGCCCGCCACCGCCACCGCCTACTGCGCCGAGCTGGGCTCCGGCGCCTGGCGCGACGGCGTGCGCCTGACCCGACCCCCGGCGCCGAAGGACGTCGCGAAGCTGCGCGGCTCGGTGAAGAGCCGCTACCTCGACGCCGCGCACCGCCGCCGGCTCCAGGACAACATCGCGGCCTTCGGCGAGATCTCCCCCGGCCGGCACGCCGCCGGGATCGAGTACCCGGACGTCGTCGACGGTCGCTTCGACTTCCTCCTCTACTGGCGCACCCTCCCCTGGGACCACGCCCCGGGCTCCCTCCTGGTCACCGAGGCCGGCGGCGTCTCCGCCCGCCCGGACGGCACCCCGTACCGCCCGGAGGCCCCCGGCTGCGAGGACGGCCTCCTGGTCGCCGCCGACCCCGAGACCTGGGAGCTCACCCGGTCGATCCTCCTCGCCGGCTGACGCCGGGGCCCGCCCGCCCGGAGCCCCCGCGGAACCCCCGTCGGCCCTACCCGGCCCGCTCGCCCGCGACCTTGCGGCCGGCGCCCACCACCTCCCGCACCAGCGCGCCGACCTCCCCCACCGTGGTGTGGGGGTTCAGCAGCGTGAGCTTCAACCGGACCCGGCCCGGACCGTCGCCCGGGAGTTCGGTGCGGCCGACCACCGCCCGGCCGGTGCGCAGCAGCAGGCGCCGCAGCCGGCCGTTCACCTCGTCCAGCGCGGCCTCGTCCGTCACGCCGGGCGGCCGGTAGCGGAAAAGGACGGCGGTCAGCACCGGCTCGGCGTAGAGCTCGAGCGCCGGGTCCGCGCGCACGGCGTCGGCCGCGGCGAGCGCGAGGTCGTGGCAGGAGTCGACCAGCCGGCCGAGTCCGTCCCGGCCGAGGGTGCGCAGGGTGACGGCGAGCTTGAAGGCGTCGGCCCGGCGGGTGGTGCGCAGCGAGCGGCCGAGCAGGCTGGGGTAGCCGGCCTGCTCGTCGTCGACCGGGTTGAGGTACTCGGCGCGGCGGGCGAGCGAGACGTAGGTCTCGGCGCGGCGCACCAGGAAGACCCCGGCCGCGGCCGGCTGCCAGCCGAGTTTGTGCCAGTCGAGGGAGACCGAGTCGGCGCGGGCGATGCCGTCGAGCAGCGGGGCGAGCCGGTCGGAGAGCAGCGCCCCGCCGCCGTACGCGGCGTCCACGTGCAGCCAGGCGCCGTAGCGTCCGGCGAGGTCGGCGGCGGCGGAGAGCGGGTCGACGGCTCCGGTGTCGGTGGTGCCCGCGGTGGCGACCACGGCGATCGGGGTCCGTCCGGCCCAGCTGGCCTCGGCCATCGCCCGTTCCAGTTCGTCCTCCCGCATCCGCAGCCCGCGGTCGACCGCGACGGGGATGACGGCCCGCTCGCCGAGGCCGAGCAGGGCGGCGGCGCGCTGGACGGAGAAGTGCGCGGCCTCGGAGGCGAGGATGCAGGGCCGGACGCCGGCCGGGATGCCGTCCAGCTCCACGATGCCGTCGAGCTTCTGGTCGCGCGCCAGCATGAGCCCCATGAGGTTGGACTCGGTGCCGCCGGAGGTGAGGACGCCGGCGGCGCGCTGCGGGTCGTAGCCGACGAGCCCGGCGATCTCGGCGAGCAGCGTGCTCTCCAGGGCGGTGGCGGCGGGGGCCTGGTCCCAGGAGTCCTGGGAGGGGTTGAGGGCGCTGACCGCGAGGTCCGCCGCGGCGGCGACGGCCAGCGGCGGGCAGTGCAGGTGCGCGGCGCAGGCCGGGTCCGCGGGGTCGGCGGCGCCGTAGGCGAGCAGTTGGGTGAGCCGGGCGAGCGCGCCGGGTCCGTCGTCGGTGGCCAGGGCCTCGTCGACGAGTGCGGCGATCTCGGCCGGGCTGCCCGCCGGCACCGGTCCGGAGCGCATGGCGGCGCCCGTCTCCAGGGAGTCGAGGACGGTGGCCAGCAGCGGTCCGAGCGCGCCAGGACCGGCCGCGCCGCCCGCCAGGGCGTCGGTGGCGGCGCCGTCCCGGGGGAGCCCGACGGGGCCGGATCCGGGCCCGCTCACCGGTTGCCCCGCACCGTCGGCGCGCCCGCCGAACCATTCGCCGAACCACCCGTCGGCCCGCCCGTGGACGCCGCCGCGATCGCCTCCGCCAGCCGCTCCAGCACCGCCGCCACCTGCTCGTCGGTGATGGTGAGCGGCGGGAGCAGTCGCAGCACCGCGTCGTGGCGCCCGCCGAGCTCGACGATCAGCCCCCGCGCCAGGCACGCCTCCCGGACCCGCACCGCGAGCGCCGGGTCGGCCGGCCGGGCGCCGCACGCGTCGGGCTCGGCCGCCGGGTCGACCAGTTCGACCCCGAGCATCAGCCCCCGGCCGCGCACGTCGCCGATCACCGGCAGTTCGGCCGCGAGTTCGCGCAGCCGGGCCGCCATCCGCTCGCCGACGACGGCGGCCCGCTCGACCAGCCCGTTCGCCGCGACGTGGCGCAGCGTCGCGGCCCCGGCGGCCATGGCGAGGGTGTTGCCGCGGAAGGTGCCGGTGTGGGCGCCGGGCCGCCAGCCGTCGTAGTCCTCGCGGTAGACGACGACGGCGAGCGGCAGGCTGCCGCCGATGGCCTTGGAGAGGACCATCGCGTCCGGGACGATGCCGCTGTGCTCGATCGCCCACATCGCGCCGGTGCGGCCGACTCCGGTCTGCACCTCGTCGACGATCAGCGGGATGCCGCGCTCGGCGGTGATCCGGCGCATCGCGCGCAGCCAGCCGTCGGGCGCGGGGACGACCCCGCCCTCGCCCTGGACGGCTTCCAGGATCATCGCGGCGGGCGCGACCACACCGCCCGAGGGGTCGTCCAGCAGCCGCTCCACGTAGGTCGCGGCGAGGTCCGCGCCCGCCTCGCCGCCGACCCCGAACGGGCAGCGGTAGCCGTACGGGTAGGGCAGCCGGGCGACCTCGCCGCCGCTCGGCAGCGGCTCCTTGACCGCGACGTTGCCGGTGAGCGCGAGGGCGCCGGCGGTCATGCCGTGGTAGGCGCCGGTGAAGGCGAGCGCGCCGGAGCGGCCGGTGGCGGTCTGCATCAGCTTGAGCGCGGCCTCGACGGCGTCCGTCCCGGCCGGTCCGCAGAAGTGCACCCGGGCGCGGGCGGCGAACTCCGGGGGCAGGCTCTCGAAGAGCGCGCTGGTGAAGTCGTCCTTCTCGGCGGTGGCGAGGTCGAGCAGGTGCAGCGGGGCGCCGCTGTCGAGGGTGCGGCGGATCGCCTCCAGCACCACCGGGTGGTTGTGGCCGAGGGCGAGCGTGCCGGCGCCGGAGAGGCAGTCCAGGTAGCGCCGCCCGTCGGCGCCCTCGACGGTCATGCCGTGGGCGCGGACCGGGACGATCGGGAAGGAGCGGGCGTAGGTTCTGGCTGCGGACTCGCGGACGCGCTGACGGCGCAGGATGGCTTCACCGGCGGCCGGGGCTCCGGAGGCGGCCTGGACGGGTACGGCAGCGAGCGACACGAGAAACCCCCAGGGGAAGTTAGGTAAGCCTAACTTTACTGCCCTTGACCTGGCTGAATGCCCTCGGGGTCCCAGAACCACCCGAGTGAGTGAACCTCCCCCGGTTCCTCCAACGAGCGCCGCGCGGAAAGGTCACGGCCCGGCCCGCGCCGGCCGAACCCGACGGTCGGGCCCCGCCCCGCAGGTCCGGTGCCTCAGGCCCGGCTCCTCAGGCCCGGTGCCGCCACCGGTAGCAGAGCTCCGGCCGCCCGACGCTCCCGTACTGCGGCTCCCGCACCGCGCACCCGGTCTCCACCAGGTGCTCCAGGTAGCGCCGCGCGGTGATCCGGGATACCCCGGCCGCCGCGCCCGCGGCCGCCGCCGACAACCCGGTGGCCGCCTCGCGCAGGACCGAGGCGACGGTGTCCAGGGTGGGCGCGCTCAGCCCCTTGGGCAGGGTGCTGCGCTCCGGCGTGCGGAGCAGGGCGAACGCCTGGTCGACCTCCTCCTGCCCGGTCGCCTCCCCGCTGCGCCCGAGGCTGTCGCGGTAGCGGGCGTAGCGCTCCAGCCGGTCGTGCAGGGCGGCCGCGCTGAACGGCTTCAGCAGGTACTGCACGACGCCCGCGGAGACCGCCTGCCGGACCATCGCGAGGTCGCGGGCCGAGGTCACCGCGATGACGTCGGTGCTGTGGCCGGCCGCGCGCAGCGTACGACAGAGCTGGAGCCCGTGGCCGTCCGGCAGGTAGAGGTCGAGCAGGGTGAGGTCGACGGGCGTCCCGGCGGCGCGGGCCCGGTCCAGGAAGCGCAGCGCGTCGGCGCAGCTGTGGACCGTCCCGGCGGCGTGGAAGCCGGGCTCCCGCCGGACGTAGAGGGTGTGCGCGGCGGCGGCCACCGGGTCGTCCTCGACCACCAGGACGGAGATCCCCGCCCCGGCGGCGGCCGTGTGGGCGGTGCCGTTCACGCCAGGGCCCCTTCCCGCTCCCGACCGCTCGACCCACCGGGCCGGTCGGCGGGCTCCCCCGGCTCGCCACCGGGCCCTCCCGGCCCGCCCGGCCGTCCGGCCAGCGGCAGCCGCACCGTGAGCACCGCGCCGCGCTCCCGTCCGACCTCGACGGTGCCGCCGTTGCGCCGGGCGGTCTGGGCGACCAGCGCCAGCCCGAGCCCGTGCCCGTGCCCGTCCTGCTTGGTGCTCCAGCCCCGCCGGAAGACGTCCTCGACCGCGCCCGGGTCGATCCCCGCGCCGGTGTCGGCGACCCGCAGCAGCAGGCAGGCGCCGGGCACCCCGGCGCCGTTACCCCCATCCCCGCCGGTGCAGTCCCGACCGCCGGCGATCCGCGCCGTGACGGTGACCTCCGGCGGGACGGGGCTCTCGGCCGCGCCGGCGATGGCGGCGTCCACGGCGTTGTCGATCAGGTTGCCGAGGACGGTGATCAGGTCCCGTGCGGAGAGGCCGGGCGGCAGCACCCCGTCGTCGATCCGGCTGTCCTCGGTGAGCGTCAACTCCACGCCCCGTTCGGCGGCTTGGGCGGCCTTGCCGAGCAGCAGCGCGGCCAGCACCGGCTCGCCCACCGCCGCGACCACCCGGTCGGTGAGCTGTTGGGCGAGTTCGAGTTCGGCGGTGGCGAACTCCACCGCCTGTTCGTGGCGGCCGAGTTCGATCAGCGAGACCACCGCGTGCAACCGGTTGGCGGCTTCGTGAGCCTGCGCGCCGAGCGCCTCGGTGAAGCACCGCACCGAGTCCAACTCCCCGCTGAGCGCCTGGAGTTCGGTGTGGTCCCGGAGGGTCACCACACGGCCGAGGCCGGGGCCGGTGCCGATGGTGGAGGTGTTCAGCACCACGACGCGCTCGGCGGTCAGGTGCACCTCGTCCCGGACGGGCTCCTCCCCCAGCGCGGCCGCCACCAGCGCCTCCGGCAGGCCCAGTTCCACCACCGGTCGACCGTCCAGGTCGCCGGTCAGACCGAGCAGTTCACGGGCGGCGTCGTTGCAGAGCACCACCCGGTGCGAGCGGTCCAGCAGGACCAGTCCCTCGCGCACCGCGTGCAGGGTCGCCTGGTGGTACTCGTAGAGGTGGCTCAGCTGGTCCGGCCCCATCCCATGGGTGTGCCGCCGCAGCCGGGAGTTGGCGAGATAGGTGCCGACGCCGCCGACCGCGAGCGCGGCGACCGCCACCCCCACCAGGGCGAGCAGCGGACCGCTCAGCTGCGCGGAGATCGACTCCACCGTGAGGCCCGCGCTGACCAGCGCGACCACCCGGTGCCGCTCGTCCCACACCGGGGCGACCACCCGCACGGACGGGCCGAGCGTGCCGGTGTACGTCTCGCTGCGGGTCTGCCCGGCGAGCGCCCAGTCGATGTGCCCGAGGTAGGTCCGGCCGATCTGCTCGGGCAGCGGGTGGGTCCAGCGCACGCCGTCGGTGTCCATGACGGTGATGAAGGAGACCCCGGTGTCGGCCCGTACCTGCTCGACGTACGGCTGGAGCGCCGCGGTCGGGTCGGGGGCGCCGACGGCGGCCCGGACGGACGGCGAGTCGGCGACGGCGTGCGCGACCGCGGTGACCTGGCGACGGGCGGCGTCCTCGGCACGGTCGGCGGTGAAGAGGTACGCGAGCACCGCGCCACCGGCGACCACGGCGGCGACGATCACCACCTGGACGACGAACAGCTGCCCGGCCAGGCTGCGGACCAGCCGCCGGGGACCGCGGCCCGTCGGCCGGTGCGAACGGCGGCGCGGGGCGGTGGGGGCGGTGCGCTCGGACATGCCTGCCAGTGTGCACCACGCCCCCGGGCGCCCCCGAGGGCCGTCCGGCCCGCACCGTTCGCGGGCCAGGCCTCCGGGCCGGACATCCGGGCCGGACAGCCGGGTCGGACATCCGGGCCGCCCGCGCCGTTCATGAACTCTATGAACGCAAACGTGACCTCCGTCACCTCGGAGCCCATAGTCAGAGCGGCCCATCCCCCCGGGGCCACCAGGACTGCACGGCAAGGGAGCCGCAGATGTCGATCACTGGAGCCGCCGCGGCGGCGGGACCCAGACGCAAGGACCGGACCCACTACCTCTACATCGCCGTGATCGCCGCGGTGGTCGCGGGTGTGGTGGTCGGCCTGGCCGCCCCCGGTTTCGCCGTGGAGCTGAAGCCGATCGGCACGGGCTTCGTCAACCTGATCAAGATGATGATCAGCCCCGTGATCTTCTGCACCATCGTCCTGGGCATCGGCTCGGTGACCAAGGCCGCGAAGGTCGGCAAGGTCGGCGGCCTCGCCCTCGGTTACTTCCTCGCCATGTCGACCGTCGCGCTGGCCATCGGCATGGTCGTCGGCAACCTGCTGGAGCCCGGCGGCGGCCTGCACCTGACCGCCGCGCTCGCCAAGTCCGGCCACGCCCAGGCGGCCGCCGGCGGCGCCCAGTCGACCGCCGACTTCCTGCTTGGGATGATCCCCGAGACGCTGTTCTCCGCCCTGACCCAGGGCAAGGTGCTCCAGACCCTGCTGGTCGCCCTGCTCACCGGCTTCGCCCTCCAGGCGATGGGCCCGGCCGGCGCGCCGGTGCTGCGCGGGATCGAGCACGTGCAGCGGCTGGTCTTCCGGGTCATGTCGATGATCATGTGGGTCGCGCCGGTCGGCGCCTTCGGTGCGATGGCCGCCGTGGTCGGCGCCACCGGCACCGCCGCGCTGAAGAGCCTGGCCGTCATCATGATCGGCTTCTACGTCACCTGCGTGCTCTTCGTCGTCGTGGTGCTGGGCACGCTGCTGCGCCTGGTCGCCGGGGTCAACGTGTTCGCGCTGCTGAAGTACCTCGGCCGCGAGTTCCTGCTGATCCTCTCCACCTCCTCCTCCGAGAGCGCGCTGCCCCGCCTGATCGCCAAGATGGAGCACCTGGGCGTCAGCCGCCCGGTCGTCGGCATCACCGTGCCGACCGGCTACAGCTTCAACCTCGACGGCACCGCCATCTACCTGACCATGTCGTCGATCTTCATCTCCGAGGCGATGGACAAGCCGATGTCGCTCGGCGAACAGCTCTCGCTGCTGGTCTTCATGGTGATCGCGAGCAAGGGCGCGGCCGGGGTCACCGGCGCCGGCCTGGCCACCCTCGCGGGCGGGCTCCAGTCACACAAGCCCGCGCTGGTGGACGGGGTCGGCCTGATCGTCGGCATCGACCGCTTCATGTCGGAGGCCCGCGCGCTCACCAACTTCGCGGGCAACGCCGTCGCGACCGTGCTGATCGGGCACTGGACCGGCGAGATCGACGCCGAGCGCGCCCGGCGGGTGCTGGCCGGTGAGCTGCCGTTCGACGAGCTGACACTGGTCGACTCGCACGGTGCGGCCTCCGGTCCCGCCGCCGCGTCGGACGGCTCTACGGCCGACACCCCCGAGGCCACTCCCGAGACCGCCCCCGAGGCTGTCCCCACCCGGGGCACCGCCACCCAGGGCGCGGCCACCGCCGGGGTCTGACCCCGGCAGCGACCCCCGTACTCCCCCGGTCCGGCGCCCCCACCAACCCCCGGAAACGGCGCCGGACCGGGGGTCCTCGTTTTTCCGTCCGGCCGACGTTCCCGGTCGGGCCCGGACGGGTCTCCGGCCCGCTCGTCACAGGTCCTGCGAGCCGCTGACCACCCAGGACACCCCTCCGGCCGGGTCCTCCAGCACGACGTGCAGATGGTGCAGCCCGGCCGACGGCTCCTGCCAGGTGAAACAGCGCATCCGGTCCACCAGCGCGTTCACCTCGCCCCGGTCCACCCCGCCTGCCCCGTCCGGACCGTCCGGACCGTCCGGAGCATCCAGGCCGTCCAGGCCGTCCAGGCCGTCCGCCCCGGCCATCGCGGCCAGCGCCCGCCACACCCCCAGCCTCCCGTGCGCGCAGCCCCGCGCCCGCTCCAGGGCGGCGGACCGCACCAGCGCCGGGTAGACGAGCGCGAACGGCAGGTACCCGCCGACCACCCGCCGGTCGCGGGCCAGCAGGGCGGCCGCCGCCGGGGCCTGACCGCGCACGCAGGCCGTCTCCGCCCACGGCGCGAGCGCGCCCAGCCCCTCCAGGGCCCGGGTGACCGGTGGCCCGTCCGGCCGTCCGGCCGACCGCGCCACCAGGGGCAGCTCCACCTCGCCCAGGCCCTCCCGGCTGGCCGGCAGGGTCAGCAGCGCACTGCGCGCGCCCCCGCCGGGCAGGTACTCGCGTACCCGGGCCGCCTCGTCCCAGCCCGCCGCCTCCCACGGCTCCAGGCGCAGCGGCACGCCCTCCGGGTCGGGCTCGGCCCCGTACGAGAGGTCCTCGCCGAGCAGCGCCCGGGTGTGCGCGACCAGCCGTCGCACCGGGACCGGACCGAGCAGCGGGGCCAGCCGCAGCCAGGAGTGCCGGGTCGCCAGCACCTCCCAGAGCGGGCCGGCGTCGTGGTCGGCCACTCCGGCGGACGTCCCCGCGCCGCCGTCCCGGTCGAACAGCCGGACGGCCAGCTCGGGCGGCGCCGCGTAGGCGATCAGGTGGCCGAGCGGCGCGGTCAGCACGGCCGCGGCCTCCTCGCCCGCCTCCGCCACGGCGGCCGCGCGGCCCTGCCGGTAGGCGGCGAGCAGCTCGGGCCAGCGGCCGTCCTCGGCCAGTGCGCGCAGGCGGCCGTGCTGGTGGATGATCACGATTCGCAGGGTACGGGCCGGGGCGGCGCATCAGCTGACTTGCCGTCAGCTCGGTGCGTCGGGGCGGCGCTCGTACGCCCGCCGCCACCGCACACCTCCGCACCCTCAGCTCCGCTCGTGCTCCCGCTCGCGCTCCTGTTCGCACCCCCGCTCCTGCTCGCGTTCGCACCCCGCCTCCCGCTCGCGTTCGCGTTCCCGCTGGAGAACGGCGCGCAGTCGGCCGTGGGCGCGGCGCCGGGTGACGGCCAGCGTGCTGCGGTGCAGCCCGAGCAGCTCGGCGGCCTCGTCGACGCTGTAGCCGTCGAGGTCCACCAGCGCCACCGCGCGGGCCTGCTTGACGGTCAGGAAGCCCAGCAGGCGGACCACCTCCCAGCGCGCCTGCAACTCGGCCATCCCGCCGGACCGGGGGTCGAACTCCCCCCGGTCCCGCTCGACGGCGTCGCCCACCTCCGGCACCTCGGGCATCGACACCCGCCGGCGCTCCCGGCGCCACTGGTCGCGCAGGATGTTCACCATCGTGGTGAACGCGTAGGCGTACGGCTGCGGATGACCGAGGAAGCGCTCCGGCCGGCGGGCGATCCGCAGGTACGCCTCGTGGACGACGTCCCCGGCGCCGACCGGACCGCCGGCGAGGGAGGCCGCCGCCTGCTGGAGTCTGGGCAGGAGATCCGTGAACACCCGGTTGAATTCGGCCGATTGACCGCCACCCCCACTCGGACCGAAGCCCTCTTCCCGTCCGCCGCCCGCACTTCGACCGCTGCAATCCACCATGCCGCTCTCCCCGGAAATCGGCACCCCGAGCACCCGGTCCGCCCTGGCCACAGGGGTCTTGAGCCGACCGAATGACTTGTGACACAGGTCACATCATAGTTCGTCGTCTCACTGTGCGCAGTCATTCGTGTGCACCATGTCACCAACCGCACAGGAAGCGGGACTTCACCTCCGCGCGGACACCCCGGCGACCGGGGACGGCTCCGCCCGACGAGAACCCCTGAGCAAGGAGAACCACCGTGCGAGGTTGCATCGCCAGGAAGATCGCCACGTTCGGGCTGGCCGCCACGGCCGCCCTCGGCGTGCTCGGGACCACCGCCCTGCCGGCCGCCGCGGCGACGGTCCGGACCCAGGCCCTCACCCCCGAGACCGACACGGACTGGAACACCGTCGAGACCGCGACCTACCGCTGCGTCATCACCGCCGACTACGGCTGGCGCTGGGAGGGGACCTGCAACGTCTACTCCGGACGACTGCGCACCATCACCTACTGTGCCGACGGCTCGTCGAGCACCGGCCTGTGGATCGGCGCGCGGCCGCAGGCCTGGGCGGTCTGGGGCAACTGCCCCGGGTCGAGCTGGACCCGGATCGTGTTCCAGTGGCACAGCTGAACCGCCGGACCCGGAACCGCTGAGAGCCGACGGGTGACAGGTGACAGCTGACAGATTTCGAAATCTGTCAGCTGTCATCTGTTAGTTGTGAGTTGTCAGCTGTCATCCGCACGCCGTCCGCCCGCCGACACCTCCCGCCGCCGCCTCAGCCCACCGGAGAGACGTCCGCGAGCAGCCGGGCGGCGTGCACCCGGCCCGCGTGCTCGACCAGGTTGATCAGCACCTCCTTGCCCGAGGCCCGGTGGCGCGCATCGCACAACAGCACCGGCGTACCCGCGTCCAGGTCCAGCGCGCGGGCGACCTCCTCCGGCCTGAACTCCCGTGTCCCGGCGAAACGGTTCACCGCGACCACGAAGGGGATGCCCCGGTGCTCGAAGAAGTCGACGGCCGGGAAGCAGTCGGTCAGCCGGCGGGTGTCGGCGAGCACCACCGCACCGAGCGCCCCCTGGGCCAGCTCGTCCCAGAGGAACCAGAACCGGTCCTGCCCCGGGGTGCCGAACAGGTAGACCGCCAGCCCCTCGCGGATGGTGATCCGACCGAAGTCCATCGCCACCGTGGTCGTCGACTTGCGCTCCACGCCGTCGAGGTCGTCCACCTCCCGCCCGGCCTCGGTCAGCCGCTCCTCGGTGCGCAGCGGCCGGATCTCGCTGACCGCGCCGACCAGCGTCGTCTTGCCGACCCCGAAGCCGCCCGCCACCAGGATCTTGAGCGCCAGCACGGCGTCGTCGGGATCCTCGGCATCGAACGGGTCCGACCCGGCGTACGGACCGGACCGGCCGTACGGATCGGACGGATCGGACGGGTCGGACGGGTCGGACGGGTCGGACGATACCGACGGATCAGGCAGGTCGGACGGGTGGTCAGAGTGCACGGAGTCCACGGATGACCTCCTGGAGGATGCGCTCGTCGGGGAGCAGGGCGGGCGGGACGGGACGGCGGACCCGGATGAGCCCGGCCGCCAGCAGGTCGCCGAGCAGCACCCGCACGACGCCCACCGGCAGGTCGAGCTCGGCGGCCAGCTCGGCCACGGACAGCGGGGTGCCCCGGCACAGCGCGAGGATGCGCGCCTGTTCCGGGCCGACCGGCGGCTCGGGCGCGTCCGGTACGAGCGCCGGGTCGGGGAGTTCGGCGACCACCACGGCGATCAGGTCGAAGCGCTGCTCCCCGGCCCCGGTGCGCCCCCTGGTCATCGCGTACGGGCGGACCAGTGGCCCGGCGTCGTCGTCGTACCAGCGGGCCCGGTGGGCGGCCGCGAGCGGATTTCGGGGGTGACCGTCGGGTTCGGCCCTCGGGTGCTCGGGATGTCGCCCCCGGGACGGGTGGGGCACCGGACTCACCGGCCGCCCACCGTCCGCGGCGGGGCGCTCAGGTGCTCCCCGACCCGGCGGACCAGCCTGGCCATCTCGTAGGCGACCAGGCCGAGGTCGGCCCGGGCCGTGGTGAACACGGCGAGGCAGGTACCCTCCCCGGCCGCCGCGACCAGCAGGTAGCCGCCCTCCAACTCGACCATGGTCTGGCGGACTTCACCCGCACCGAAGTGCCGGCCGGCGCCCTTGGCCAGGCTGTGGAAGCCGGAGGCGACGGCCGCCAGATGCTCCCCGTCCTCCCGCGCCAGACCGGCCGAGGTGCCCATGGCCAGGCCGTCGGCGGAGAGCATCACGGCGAAGCGGAGCTCGGGGGCGCGCTGGACCAGCTCGTCGAGGAGCCAGTTCAGCTCCCCCGCGCGGTGGGTGGTGGCGATCACGGACGCTCTCCTTCGGGTCGGGACGGGGGTTGGGGGTGGCGCGCCCGCGGCGGCCGCGGAGCGTCGGCGGGCTGCCCGTCCCGCCGACCCTCCGGGTGCAGACCGCGCGCCCATCCGTTCTGGAAGGCCGACATCGTCGCCCGCGCCTCCTCCGGGCTGCGGCCCGCGGCGCCGAAGCCGTCGCCGGACCCGGGGCCGGGGCCGGCCGAGGCCACGGCTGCAGTGGCGGCGGCCGTACGACGACTGTGCGCGGTCGGACGGGCCGGGCCCTCGCGCAGCTGCGGTGCGAGGCTCGCCTGGCGGGTCCGGCGCGGCAACTCCTCGGGGCCCGAGTCGACTTGGGGGCCGTCCGGACGGGGGCCGTCCGGACGAGGACCGCGCAAGCCAGGTCCGGGCACCGGCTCCGAACGGCGTTCCGTACGGTACGGCTCCGCGCCGTACGGCTGCGGCGGCCCGGCCTGCGGACGGG
>NZ_JBHUAL010000053.1:0-27649 GCF_042789775.1 Kitasatospora sp. NPDC056800
GGCGTTCAGATCGTTGGCAGTCTGAAAATCACCCGTCACGCCCCTCTCCGCGGCCACCCCCTGCGCCACCCCCTCCCGCAGCGCGTCCCTCTCGCCAGAGGGGAGGGGCGGGTGGGTGGGGGTGGGGGTGGGGGCCCTGGTGCGGGAGTGGGTGGGCGCGCCCGCTGGGGGTGGGGGGAGGGTGCTGAGGGGCGTGACGGGTGCGTGGGGGTCAGGCGGCGTGGGCGGCTTGGAGCCAGTTGGTGAACTCGCAGGCGAAGTGCCACTGGTGGCCGGTGGGGAGGAGGTCGGGGGCGGCTTCGGGGAACTGGACGGTGAGGCGGATGCGGAGGCCGTCGGGGGTGTCGGCGAACTCGTGCATGACGTGGAGGACTTCGGTGCCGTCGGCGAGGGTGCCGGTGCCGCCGATGCGGACGGGGAAGGTGGCGTTGCCGGGGGTGTCGTGGAAGTGGAGGAAGAAGCGGGTCGGGGTGGTGCCGAGGGTTTCGATGATCTCGACCCGGTCGCCGGTGGAGTCGGCGAGGTAGTGCTCGGGGTTGGCGGCGAGGAGGGCGGTGCGGTCGCCGGAGTGGAGGCGGGTCTGCCACCAGGTGAGGAAGGTCCGGGCGTCGACGCCGGTGGCGGTGAGTTCGGTGACGGCGGTGCGCCAGTGGCCGGCGGAGGCCTGGGCCCAGGTGGTCAGGGCGGTGTCGGCGGCGGTGGTGTCGGGGGTGAGGAGTTCGCGGGTGCGGGTGTCGCCGAGGCGCTGCTTGAGGAGGTGCAGGGCGGCGCGGGCGCGGTCGAGTTCCCAGGCGAGGACGGCCTCGCGGGGGTGGGGGGTGCCGTCGATCTCGGTGCGGATGGTGAGGCTGGTCGGCATGGTGGCGCTCCTCCGAGAGAGGCGGAGAGTTTTTCTCCGCTTCTGGTGACGCTAGCATAGGGGGAGAGATTTTCTCCGGTTAGGGAGTTGTGGATGAGGGCCGACGCGGAACGCAGCCGGCGCAGGATCCTGGACGCCGCCTGCGAGGTGTTCCTGGAGCGGGGCCCGGACGCCCCGTTGGACGCGGTGGTGCGGCGGGCCGGGGTCGGACCGGGCACGCTCTACCGGCGCTTCCCGGACCGGGAGGCGCTGGTCCGAGCGCTGGTCACCGACCTGCTGGCCCGGCTCGGCGAGGCCGCGCAGGAGGCGCGGCGCGTCGAGGCGGACCCCTGGCAGGCGCTGCGCCGCTTCGTGCACGCCGCCGCCGATCTGCGGATGGGGGCGGCGATCGTGGTGCTGCTGGAGCGCCTGGTGGTGGACGAGGAGCTGGTGGCGGTCCGGCGGGGCACCGTGGAGGCCGTCGAGGATCTGCTGCGCGCCGCGCGGGAGGCCGGGCGGCTGCGCCCCGACGTCGGGATGGGGGACCTGGTGCTGCTCTGCGTCCGGGTGTCCCGTCCGCTGCCGGGCGCCCTGACGGCGCTGGACGCGGACGGCTCGCTGGTCCACCGGCACCTGGACCTCGCGCTGGCCGGACTGGCCGCCACGACGGACGGCCCGCCGGGGCGGGCGCTCGGTTTCGACGAGGTGATCGCCGCGGCGGGGCGCCCGGGGGAGACGATGGCGGAGTGAACAGGACGGACGAGGACGGGCTGGTGCGGGCGTGGCGGGCGGCCGAGCGGGAGCCGGGGGCGGTGCTGCTGGACGGCTTCCACGCGCTGAAGCACGCGCTGCGGTTCGGCGGCGAGGTGCGGCGGGTGCTGACCGCGGACCGGGGCGCGCTGCTGGCGTTGGCGGGTGAGTTGGCGCCGGACGTCGTTCCGGCGCTGGAGGGGCTCGCGGTGGAGCTGCCGGAGGCGGCGCTGCGGGGGCTGGTGCCGCGGCTGCACCCGACCGGGGTGGTCGCGCTGGCGGTGCGGCCCGGGGTCGAGGCGAACCGTGCGGTGCTGGGCCGGCTGCCGCGCCGGGCGCCGGTGGTGCTGTTGGAGAACCCGCGCAACCTGGGGAACGTCGGGGCGGTGATCCGGCTCGCGGCGGGCTTCGGCGCCACCGGGGTGGTGACCACCGGGGACCTGGATCCGTGGCACCCGAACGTGCTGCGGGGGAGCGCCGGGCTGCACTTCGCGACCGCGGTGGAGCGGCTGGCCCTGCCGGAGCTGCCGGACGGGCCGCTGTACGTGCTGGACCCGGAGGGCGCGGACATCCGGGACGTGCCGTTCCCGGACGACGCGCTGCTCGCCTTCGGGACGGAGCGGCACGGTGTGTCGGCGGAACTCAAGGACCGCGCCGACCGGTTGGTGGCGGTGCCGATGCGGCCCGGGGTGTCCAGCTTCAACCTGGCGACCAGCGTCGGGATGGGCCTGTTCCACTGGATGTCGGGGAAGCGCTGAGGCGCGGCGCCCGGGTGGGCACCGCGCCTCGGAGAGGGCGTCAGGAGAAGAGCCGGCGCCAGGTGTCGGGGCCCGGGTAGCCGTCGGCCTCGCTGCCGCGCCAGCCCTGGGCCTGCTGGAAGGCCTGGACGGCCCGGCGGTCGCTCTCCGTCCAGCGCGGTCCCGGGCCGACGCTGTACGAGCCGCCGAAGCCCTTGCGGACCAGCTGCTCGCCGAGCTGCCGGATGTGGTCGTTGCTCTGGCCGGGCCCGAAGTACTGCGCGCCGGGGAAGGCGGAGCCCCCGGTGACGGGCGGCGGCGGAGGCGGCAGCGGGGTGCCTCCCCCGCCGCCGATGTCGCGGCCCTTGCCGTTGACCAGGTAGTCCCAGGTGTCCTTGCCGGGGATGCCGTCGGCCTCGGCGCCGCGCCAGCCCTGGGCCTGCTGGAAGGCCTGGGTGGCCTTGCGGTCGGCCTCGCCCCAGCGCGGGCCGGGGCCCTCGGAGTAGAACCCGGCGCCGCCGCGCTGCACCAGCAGTTGGCCGAGCCTGGTGACGGACGCGTTGTTGGCGCCGGGGCCGAACTTGTCGGCCCCGGGGAAGGCGGTGGAGGAGGTGCCGCCGCCGTCGTTGCTGCCGGAGGACAGGCCGGTGTAGCGGTACGGGACGTAGGAGCCGGAGTTGTTCCAGTACGCGTACGGGGTGGAGCGCTTCTTGGCGGAGGGGCCGGTCTGCTCGTAGGCGACGTACTTGGTGCGGGAGGAGTCGGCCCAGCCGCCGAAGATCGTGACGTGCGAGCCGGCCTGGGGGTTGGCCGGGTTGTTGTAGATGAGGACGTCGCCGGGCTGGAGGTCGTTCTTGCCGATCCGTTCGGCGAAGTTGGGCAGTGTCCAGGTGGTCTGACTGCTGCCCAGGCCCCAGGCCATCGAGACGAAGCCGGAGCAGTCCTGGCGGTAGCCGTCCGACCAGTAGCGGCTCATGCTGTACGGCACGCCCTGGTCGACCCAGGTCTGGGCGCGCTGGATGATCTGGGCCCGGGTGAGCGGCGCCGCGGCGGCGCGCGGCGCGGCGAAGGTACGGGCGCCGGGGGCCTGGCCGTAGAGGCCGCTGACCTCGCCCTGGGGGGTCTGGGACTGGCTGCTGCTGTTGCCGCCCGGGGTGGGGCCGGGTGCGGGGGCCGCGGTGGCGGTGCCGGCGGCGGCCGCTCCGCCGCCCAGCGCGGTGCCCACGGCGGCCATCAGGACGGCGGCCCGGCGGCGGACGCTGCGGGCGGAGGCGTGTCCGCCCTCGTGGACGGGCGCGGCGTGCAGCCGTGCTCGTCGGCGGGCGTTGCAGCCCCCGCATATGCAGTCCTCCGCCGGTTCGACGTCGTCGAACTCGATGAGCGGGGACAGGGGGTCGGTCAGGGTCATGCTCCGCCTCTTTCCCGGACTATTCCGCGTGTTATCCGGACCAAAGTCCCAAAGCGGGCGCGATGAGTCACGGTGGGTTAGGCCGAACGGGTGAGACCCGTTCGGCTCCCGGGCGTGGCGTGGGTCGGGCGGAGGGTCTAGGCGAAGTGAGGCGGGGTCAGCGCGGGATGGCGGGCGAGTACTCCGGGTCGGTCCAGGTCAGCGGGGTGGCGTCGGCCAGTTCGAGCACGCCGGTGACGGTCAGTTCGACCATCCGCTCGGCGCCCGGGACGCCCTGCCGGGCCTCCTCGGACCAGTCGGTGCGGGCCTCGCCGGTGACGAGCAGCGCCCCGCCGGTCTCCCAGTCGGGCAGCAGCAGGCCGGCCCGCGGGTCCAGCTCCAGGTTCCCGAGCGTCAGGAACATGCTGTTGCCCGGGTACTCGGGCCAGCGCAGCCGGTCCGGCGCCACCGGCTCCAGGAAGCCGGGGAAGCCGCCGCGGTGGGAGGCGTCCACGCTGCCGTCCGGGCCGGTGCTGGCGATGAAGAAGGTGTCCGCGGTGGCCGCCGCCAGCCGCTGGGCGGTGGTCAGCACCGGGCCGGCGGCGACCGTACGGGGCGGGCCGGCGGCCGGGCGGTCCGTCGGGGTGCGGCGCTGGATGTACTTCGGGCAGTTGGCGACCACCTCGTCGGCGTGCACCCGCAGTCCGCCCCGGCCGTCCGGGAGGGAGCGGCCGTTGAGCCGCATCCGGCGCCGGCCGGACGGGTCCAGCGCGATCGTGCCGACCCGGGCGGGGCCGGCCAGTGCCTCGGCCAGGGGGTCGGCCCCGGCGGGGAGGGCGGCGACGGCCATGGTGCGTTCGTCCGGGGCGGTGAGGAAGCCCGCCGGGCCGGCCAGCTGGGTGGCCCAGATCCGGCCGTCCCGGTCGGCGGCGCCGAGGACCAGCATCCGGCGCTCGGCCAGGAAGCGGGCGGCGACCGCCGGGACGGTGCGGCGGATCGACCGGCCGGCGTGGTCGGCCCGCTCGGTCCGGCCGGCCCGGGCCTGGGCGGCCCGCTCGCCGGGGTGGTACGGCGTGCTGGTGGTGGTCATGGCCGGGCCCGGTTCCTAGAAGAACCCGCAGGTCGGGGCGGTGGCGGTGGGGGCGGCGGCCGCGGTCCCGGCCACGCCGGTGCGGGTGTAGACCTCCAGCCGGATGCCGTCCGGGTCGGTGAAGAAGATGCCGCCGGAGGCCGAGCCCTCGCTGTGCGGGACGACGCCGTCGTAGGCGAACTCGGCGCCGAGTTCGCGCAGCAGCCGCTCGGTGGCGCGGACCTCGTCGAGGCTCTCGACCTCGAAGGAGAGGTGGTGCAGGCCGGGGTTGCCGGGGGCGAAGCGGCCCGCGCTCTGCTGCCAGAGCGTCACCATCAGGCGGCCGTCGCGGCCGAGGAAGGCGTAGCGGCGGTCGGGGTCGGTGCCCTCGGCGGTGACGTCGAGGCCGAACACGGCGCGGTAGAAGGCGATCGAGCGGGCCAGGTCGGTGACGTTCAGGCCCACGTGGCCGGTCTGCAGGGTGCGGAGCTGGGCGGTACTGGACATGCCTGGTCACTCCCGGAGGCTTCGGCTGCCGGTGAGGCAGCTGCCTAACCGGTATTCACGAGAGTAGGAGTTAGGTGATGCAGCGTCAACCAGGGGAGGGAGCTGGAAGGGTCAGGTCTTCGGGCGGGCATGCGAAAGACCCGCCGGACCGTGAGGTCCGGCGGGTCTCGAAGGAGCGGAAGGGCTACGCCCACTCCCAGCGGATGCCGATGTGGCCCGGCTGCTGGTCCGGGGCCAGGACGTGGGCGCTCGCCGAGGCGCCGATCCACAGCTGCTCGCGGCGGTGGTCGACGTCGGCCCCCGGCTCGCGGTCGTAGCGCTCGCAGTGCGCCGGGACGGCCGCCGGGTCGAAGTGCACCTGGAGCACGTACTCGCGCACCGGGGTGGCGAAGCGGCGGCTGTACTCCGTGGTCGGGCCGCCGGGCGGGATCTCCACCTCGTACTCGAAGACCGTGCTGTCGCCGAGGCCGAGCGGGCGGTCCAGCATCAGCTCGCCGACGATCAGCCCGGCCTCCGGGCGGCGGCGTACCCGGCCCAGCCGGCCGTGCCGCACCGCGGTGATCTCCGGGCAGCCGGCCGCCTCCTCGTCGGCCATGTGCACCACCAGGCAGCGGCCGACGCCGCCGACCGTGGCGCGCACCACCTGGCGCATCCGCAGCAGGTTGCCGCGCCGCTCGGCGTCCACGTAGTAGGAGTCGTGGATGCTCAGGCGCTCCAGCTCGCCGGCCGGCGGGGCGTTCAGCTCGGCGAAGATGTTGGCGATCTCCTGCTCGCCCGGCCAGACGTCCTCCAGCCCGAGGTGGCAGGTGTTGGCCGCGGCGGCCCAGCGGCCGCGCGGGCGCGGCGGGCCGAGCAGCGAGGAGAGCGCGCTGTGCGGCAGCCCGAGCAGTTCCTCCAGCAGGTGGACGGCGCGCAGCGAGCTGGCCCGTTCGGGCTGGCTGCGGCCGCGCCGCCAGTAGCTCAGGGTCGTGACGCTGACCCTGACGCCGCGCCCGGCGAGGGCGGCGCGGATGCGGTCCAGGCTGAGGCCGCTGGCCTCGATGGCCAGGTGGAGGGTGTCCGCGAAGCCGCCGACCGGGGCGAGCCGGCCGGGGGGCGGTCCGGGGGTGGCGGGAGTCGGGCCGGGCGGCCCGGGCGGGCCCGGGCGCTCCGTGTGCGATCCGACCAGCCGCAGCCGCGCGGCGTCCTGAGGTTGCTGTGCGGCCATACGGTGACCCTCCCCACCAGGTGAGTTCGGCGGGACCGGGTCGGCGCCGGGGCGCGCCGCCAGCGGCTTCACCGAGCTTTGGGGAACCCTATGCACGGTCGAGAGGCTACGTCATCAGTCGTGCGTATGACAGTGGTCACGGCAGGTGGACCGAAGGGTTATCGATCTTGAAACAGTCCGGAAACACGGGCCGCTGACCGGGGCCCGACCGGGCCGGCGGACGGCTCCGGCAGGGCCCGGGACGGACACCGCCGGGGCGGGCCCTGACGGCTCCGCCCCGGCGGGGATCGGGTGGTGCGGTGGTGCGGCCGGTGGTCAGCCGACGTTCAGCGCGACGTCGTCGATCACGAAGCTGGTCTGCAGCGAGGAGTCCTCGGTGCCGGTGAACTTGACGGTCACGGTCTGGCCCGCGAAGGAGGTCAGGTCCAGGGTGCGCTGGACGTAGCCGGCGGCGGCGTCCACGTTGGAGTAGGTCGCCAGCGTGGTGCTGTTGGCCTGGACGGTCAGCTTGTCGTACGCGGTGGTGCCGGTCTCCGCGGTGTCGACGTGCAGCCAGAAGGTCAGCTTGGCGGAGGCGCAGCCGGCCGGGATCGAGACGGTCTGCGACAGGGTGTCGGTGTGGGCCGAGCCGTAGCCGTCCAGCCAGGCCTTCCAGCTGCCCGAGTGGGCGGCCTCGGAGGAGCTGTTGCTGACCACGCCGCTGGAGGCGGTCCACGGGGAGGCGGTGCCGCTCTCGAAGCCGCCGTTGGCGACCAGCTGGGCGGCGGTGCAGCCGCCGGACGGCGGGGTGGTGCCGCCGCCGAGCAGGGCGGTGGTCAGCGCGTCGGCGACCGGGGAGCCCCAGCCGGTGACCTGGTCGTAGCCGGCCTTGGCGGAGAAGTCCTGGTTGGCGCCGGTGGTCACGTCGTGGAAGGTGCTGCCGTAGCCGCTGCCGTTGGCCACCGAGTACAGCCGCGGGCTCGCCTCGCCGAGGACGGCCTGGCCGGCGGCCTTGGCCTTCTGGTTGAACTGGGCCGCGTAGCCGGACCAGAGCGGCGCGGCCGCGCTGGTGCCGCCGTAGACCTGCCAGGCGCCGGCGGTGTAGATCGCGAAGCCGCTCTGCGGGTCGGCGTTGGAGGAGACGTCCGGGACGGTGCGCATGGTGCCGCTGACGCCGGTGCCGGTCTGCCAGCTCGGCTTGGCGAACACGGTGGAGACGCCGCCGCCGGCGGTGCTCCAGGCGCTCTCCGAGGAGTAGGCGTTGCCGCTGGAGACCTTGAGGTTGGTACCGCCGACGCCGGTCTGGTGCGGGCTGGAGGCCGGGAAGTCGACCGCCTTCACGCCGGAGCCGCTGGTGGAGCGGGTGCAGTCGCGGGAGCCGTCGTCGCCGGAGGCGGAGAAGATCGAGATGCCCTGGGCGGCGGCCTGCTTGAAGGCGTTGTCGACCGCGGTCATCGAGGCGGCGGTGGTGTCCGGCTCGCAGGAGCCCCAGGAGATCGAGACCACCGAGACCCTGTTGTCGGTCACGATCTTGTTGGCCATGTCGATCTCGCCCTGGTCGCTGTTGGGCGCCTCGTAGACCAGCTGGGTGGCCTTGGGCGCCGCGCCGCGGACGATCTCGCTGTCCAGCTCGACCTCGCCCTGGCCCTGGCCGGGGGCGGAGTCGTAGTTGGCGCCGTCCACCGAGACGGTGGAGACGGCCGGGCCGGACAGGCCGTACTGGGAGTCGTAGGTGGTCAGGTTCGAGGACTGGTAGCCGTCGAACTCCCACAGCGCGACCGTGGTGCCGGTGCCGTCCGCGCCGGTCTTGTTGAGGTTGTACGCGCCGGTGTACTGGGCCGGGGCCATGCCGCTCGGGCTCGCGCTCGCCGTGTTCGGGGTGACCGAGTTCGGGGTGGCCAGGCGGTTCTTGCGCACCGCGTGGTTGTCCAGGCCGCTGACGCCCTGGACCACGGAGGCCAGGTCGGACGGGATCGAGGCGGCCGCGTCGTTGGCGAAGAAGGCGCGCTGGAGCTGCGGGTCGAGGTACGCGCTCTCGTGCGTCCCGAAGGCCTGGGAGACCTGGGCGGCGGTGCCGCGGGCGTTGACCACCTGGCGGTTGGCGCTCACGTCGGAGACGGTCAGGCCCTGCTGGGCCAGGTACGTCCGGACCTGGTCGACGGCGGCCTGGGTCGGGCCGAACCGCGCGGTGAACTGCTCCGGCGTCAGGTAGTGGCCGTACTCCGGGGCGCCCGGGGTGGTGACGGCGGTCAGGAAGCGGTCCAGGGCGTCGGTGTCGCGCAGCTTCAGGCTGACGGACACCGAGATCTGCTGCGCGGCCGGGACGTCACCCTTCTTCTCCGAGTGGGCCACCGCCGGGTTCACGGTGTTCGGCAGGGCGACGCGCGGGGAGGCGTTGGGAGTGGCGGCCTGCGCGGTGGAGACACCGAGCGAGACGGCGGTCAGCGGCAGCACGGCTATCGCCGCGGCGAGGGCAAGGGAGCGGGGACGCAACGGATCCTCCTCCAGCCGGCTGTGGGGGGCCGGCAAGGGACCAGGCGTTCAGGGGGGTCGAGAACGCTGGCTCGAACATGACAGAACCCGTGTGCGAATTGGCTCATGGCCGGGCAATTCGTTGCTAAAAAACAGTCAACTGTGGAGGGCCCCCAACTCGGCGGTTCCATACAGTGAATGACCGTGGTTCCGGGGCCGGTCCAGACCAGTCCGGGCGGAAGGGGCGGACGTAGAATCGGACCGATCCGAGGGAGAGCGATGACTGACGTGCAGCCGGACCCGAGGGACCCGCGACCGCTGATCGGTGAGCCGCTCGCACTGGACCTGCTCAACACGCGCTGGGCCGGAACGCCCGTCAACGACCTGCTCGCCGAACCGGACGGCTACCCGATCTGGCTCTCCTCGGCCGGCCTCGCGGACCGCTGCCGGGCCGCCGGGTCGGGGCTCGCGGCTCTGCGGGAGACCCGTGAGGTGATCGCCGAGGCCGTCCAGGAGCTGTGCGGGCAGGGGCAGTTGGGGCCGGAGGCGGTGGCCCGGCTGAACGGCGTGCTGGGCCACGGGCGGCTGCGCCGGGAGCTCGGCCCGCAGGGGCCGACCGCGCACGTCGAGGTGGACCGGCCCGAGTGGCTGGCCTCCTGGCTGGCGGCGGACGACTTCCTGGACCTGCTGGACCGGGGCGCCCAGCGGATCAAGCAGTGCGCGCACGAGGCGTGCGTCCTGTACTTCTTCGACACCTCGCAGAACGGCCGCCGGCGGTGGTGCCGGATGGCGGTGTGCGGGAACCGGGCGAAGGCGGCGCGGCACTATGTGAAGGCCCGGGGCTGAGCGGCGGGCGAACGACGGGCCGGGCGGGCGCGCGGGGGTCGCGGGCCCGCCCGGGGGTGGTCAGGCCGGGGCGCCGAGCCAGTCGGTGAGGGCGGCGCGCAGCTCGCCCTGGCCGGGGTCGACGGCGGCCCAGGCGACGTAGCCGTCCGGGCGGATCAGCAGGACGGTGTCGCGCAGCTTGCCGTGCGGGTCGGCGGGGGCGGCGGAGACCATGCGGTCGGCCCAGGGCTCGGCGGCGGCCAGCTCGTCATTGCTGACCAGGACGAACGTCCCGGCGCGCAGCGCCTCGTAGAGCCGCTCGGGCGCGGCCGGGGCGCCCTCGACGGGCTTGCTGAGGGCGGTCAGTCGCAGGTCCGGGACGCGCTTGCCGACCTGCGGGTGGGCGTCCTTGGGCGCGGGGTAGGAGATGCCGATGCCGGAGACCAGCCGGGCGCCGCGCTCGGTGACCGGGTCGAGGTGGCCGCCCAGCGCGGTGAGCGCGCCGCGCAGGGCGCGGGTGGGGGCGGACTCGGCGAGGGCCAGCCGGATCAGCGCGCCGGAGGTGCGCAGCACCGTCTTGCCGACCGGGTGCCGCTCGGTCTGGTAGGTGTCCAGGAGGGCGTCGGTGGCGTGGCCCCGGAGTGCCGCGGCGAGCTTCCAGGAGAGGTTGGCGGCGTCCTGGAGGCCGGTGTTCATGCCCTGGCCGCCGGCCGGGGAGTGGCAGTGCGCGGCGTCGCCGGCCAGGAAGACCCGGCCGGAGCGGTAGTTGGGGGCCTGCCGCTCGTCGCTGTGGAAGGTGGAGCTCCAGCGCACCTCGTGCAGGCCGTAGTCCTCGCCGAGGATGGCCCGGACGAGGGCGGTGAGCTGCTCGGCGGAGGGGGTGGTGCCGTCCGGGTACCGCTCCTCGCGGTCCCAGGCGATGATCCGGAACCAGCCGTCGCCGAACGGGGCGATGAAGGCGAAGCCGGCCTGGTTGGCGCCGACGGTGATCGCCTGGGCGGGCTCGCGGTCCAGCCGGACGTCGGCCAGCACCACCGAGTCGACCACCGACTCCCCGGGGAACGGGATGCCCAGCAGGTCGCGGACGGTGGAGTGGACGCCGTCGGTGGCGACCGCGTACGCGGCGCGGTGGCCCTGCCCGTCCCGGGTCTCCAGGGTCACGCCCTCGGCGTCCTGGCGCAGCCCGGTGACCTCGGCGCCGCGCAGGACGGTCGCGCCGGCCTTCTCGGCGCGGTCCAGCAGCAGCCGTTCGACGTTGTACTGCGGGGTGATCAGCACGAACGGGAAGCGGGTGGGCAGCGCGGCGAGGTCGATGCCGAAGCGGTCGAACATCCTCAGCTCGGCGAGCGGGCGGCCGGTGGCGATCAGCTCCTCGGCCAGGCCCCGGGCGTCCAGCAGCTCCAGGCTGCGGGCGTGCACGGCGAAGGCCCGGGTGAGGTTGGACTCGGCGGCGCGCTTCTCCAGTACCGTGACGCCGACTCCGGCGGCGGCGAGGTCGCCGGCCAGCAGCAGTCCGGTCGGTCCGGCGCCGACGATCAGGACGTCGGTTTCGGTCGTCGGCTTCACGGCCATGTATCAGCTCCCGTTGTTCGGAGGGCGGTCGTACGCCGTTCCCGGCGTTCTCCCAGCCTCCATCATCGCGGGCGCCGTCGGAGCTGTGAACCGCCGGGCCCCGGCGGTGGGTGACCGCCGGGGCCCGGTGACGGGGGTGAACGGCTCAGGCGTGCCGGCGGATCTCCACCGTGCGGAACCGGTTGGCGACGAACGCACCGTCGCAGTAGGCCGAGTTGGCGGCCGGGTTGGCCCCGGTGCCGTGCAGGTCCGAGAAGGCGGCGGTCTGGTTGGGGAAGACGCCGCCGGTCAGGTTGAGCGAGAGCGAGACGCCGGAGTCCAGCGCGGCCTCGACCAGCAGCGCCTCCACCTCGGGCGAGGTGGTGTAGCCGGAGGCCGTCATGGCGCCCTTCTCGCGGACCGTGGTGCGCAGCAACTCGACGGCGGCGGCGGTGGATTCGACGGCGACGGCGAAGGAGACCGGGCCGAAGCACTCGCTGCGGAAGACCGCGCGGTCGTCCGGCTTGTCGGCGTCCAGCTTGACCAGCGCGGGGGTGCGGACGGTCGCGCCGGGGAAGTCCGGGGAGGTCACCGCGCGCGGGGCGAGGGCGAGTTCGCCGTACTCGCCGCCGGCCGCGGCGGCCGAGCGCTGGAGCACCCCGGGGTTGACCACGGCGCCGAGGATCGCCGCGGCGCGGGCGTCGTCGGAGAGCAGGCCCTCGATGGCGCCGGCCAGGTCGGTGACCACCTGGTCGTAGGACTTGTCGCCCTGGTCGGTGGCGATGCCGCCGCGCGGGATCAGCACGTTCTGCGGGGTGGTGCACATCTGGCCGCTGTAGAGGGAGAGCGCGAAGGCCAGGTTGCCCAGCATGCCCTTGTAGTCGTCGGTGGAGTCGATGACGACGGCGTTCACGCCGGCCTTCTCGGTGTACACCTGCGCCTGCCTGGCGTGCTCCTCCAGCCAGTCGCCGAAGGCGGTGGAGCCGGTGTAGTCGATCAGCCTGACCTCGGGGCGGACCGCGAGGGCGGCGGCGACGGTGCCGCCCTCGTGCTCGGCGGCCAGGACGACCAGGTTCGGGTCGAAGCCGGCCTCGGCGAGCACCTCGCGGGCGACGGCGACGGTAAGCGCGAGCGGCAGGACGGCCCGCGGGTGCGGCTTGACCAGGACGGGGTTGCCGGTGGCCAGCGAGGCGAACAGGCCCGGATAGCCGTTCCAGGTGGGGAAGGTGTTGCAGCCGATCAGCAGCGCGAGGCCGCGCGGGACGACGGTGAACTCCTTGGTCATCACCAGTGGGTCGCGCTTGCCCTGCGGCTTGGTCCAGCCGGCCTGCTTCGGCAGCCGGGTCTGCTCGGCGTACGCGTAGGCGACCGCCTCCAGGCCGCGGTCCTGGGCGTGCGGGCCGCCGGCCTGGAAGGCCATGCCGTAGGCCTGGCCGGTGGTGTGCATGACGGCCTGGGCGAACTCGTGGGAGCGGGCGTTGATCCGGTGCAGGATCTCCAGGCAGACGGCGGCGCGCTCCAGCGGGGTCGCGGCGGCCCAGCCGGGGCGGGCGGCGGTGAGCGCGGCGATCAGCGCGTCCGGGTCGGCGTGCGGGTAGGTGATGCCCAGCTCGACGCCGTACGGGGAGGCCTCGCCGCCGACCTGGTCGCCGTCGGTGGGGTGGCCTTCGAGGGTGAAGGGCTTGCCGAGCAGGGCGTCGAAGGCGGCCTTGCCGTCCGCCGGCCCGCTCTCGCCGTACGCCTTGGGGAACTCGGGGTAGGGCGACCAGTAGTCGCGCTCGGCGGCGGCGGCGAGCGCGGCGTCCAGGGTGGCCTGGTGGCGCTCGACCAGCTCGCTGACGAGGGGGTGGGTGACCGCTGCGGACATCTGTGCGCTCCTCGGAGGGCCTCGGAAAGCAGGACGGGACACGTCACAGAGTAACCGAACGATCGGTCGGGCCACGAGGGTGTGGTGGGAGGAATCCACCGGGAAACGCGCGGGGGCGCGTCCGTGGCGGACGCGCCCCCGGGGGCTCGGGTGGTCCGGGTCTACGGCACGCCCAGCTCGAAGATGACGTACCCGGCGTACCAGCCGGAGGCGACCGCGCCGGTGCCCAGGACGGTGGCCAGCACCGGCAGGCTCAGCTTGCGCATCCCCACCGCCAGTGCGATGAACAGCGGGAACGCGGGCAGCAGGTAGCGGGAGACGTTGCCGAAGATGCCCAGGCTGCCGAGCACCGAGACGATCGTGGCCAGCGTGTAGGCGGTCAGCACCAGCGGCGGGCGCAGCCGGACCAGCAGCACGATCAGCATCGGCAGGCTGAGCACGATCAGGGTGGCGAACAGGTCCGGTATCGGGAAGGCGAAGGGGTAGTCGCTGCGGCCCAGCAGCACCCCGCGGATCGCGTGCCAGGTGCCCTGGCCCCAGTCGAAGTAGTGCAGCCAGGCGTCGTGCTGCAGCCGGAAGTAGCCGCCCCACTCGCCGGTCCGCCAGCCCACCCAGCCCACGTAGCCGAGCAGGCCGAGCGGGGCCAGCAGCATCGCGGCCAGCGGGCGCAGGACGCCGCTCTCGCGGCGGTACAGCTCGACCAGCGCGGCCAGGCCGACCGCGCCGATCAGCGCCGCGGAGGTCGGCCGGTTGAGCCCGGCGACCAGGGTGATCACCCCGGCCGCGACCCACTGCTTGGCCATCACGCAGTAGCAGGCCCAGGCGGCCAGCGCGACGAAGAGGGAGTCCGAGTAGACCGCCCACTCGGCGCCGGAACCCGGGGCGATCGCCCAGATGCCGGCCGCGATCACACCGGAGCGGGCGTCGCCGGTCAGCTTCTCCACCACGGCGTAGATGCCGGCCGCGGCGAACAGCGAGGCCACCACCGAGACCAGCATCCCGGCGCCGTACAGGCCGAGGCCGGTGACGTCCGAGGTCATCCGCATCAGGCCGGGGTAGAGCGGGAAGAACGCGGCCGAGTTCTGCTCGACGCTGAAGCCGACCGGGCCGTTCGGTATCGGGACGAGCGCCGGGTGGTAGCCGAACCGAGCCACCTGCTGGTACCACCAGCCGTCCCAGGTGGCCACCACGTCCCAGGGGTTGGCGCCGCCGCCGAACCGGGCCGGCTTCTTGGCGTACTCCCCGGAGAAGGAGAGCAGCTTCATGAAGACGGTGAAGCCGATCAGCTTCAGCACCGCGTAGCACCACACCGCCGGTCCGAAGCGGACCACCAGGGCCCGGCCGCGCTCCTGCCAGGTGCGCGCGGGTCCCTCCGGCTCCTCGCTGCGCTTCTCTGGCACGTCGGAGGCGACTGCCGGTATTGCGTTCATGTCCCCAGCCTTGGACGTGGACGGATCGTCCGCAGAGTCTAGGGCCTGACCCCGTCGGCGTCCCTTGGTTGGTGTGGACCAGTCGGACCCGCTCGCGTGACGGGGGTGACGGCCGGGGATACTCGGAGGATGGCCGATCACACCACGCGCACCGCCTACACCGTGGAGTCACTGCTCGCGGTGACCGTCGACGTGTTCAACGAGCGCGGCTACGACGGCACCTCGATGGAGGACCTGTCCCGGGCGGCCGGGATCTCCAAGTCCTCCATCTACCACCACGTGCGCGGCAAGGAGGAGCTGCTGCGGCTGGCGGTCGGCCGGGCGCTGGACGGGCTGTTCGCGATCCTGGCCGAGCCCGAGGCGGTCGCGGGCCCGGCGGTGGAGCGGCTGGAGCACGTGGTGCGCCGCACCGCCGAGGTGCTGCTGGACGAGCTGCCGTACGTGACGCTGCTGCTGCGGGTGCGCGGCAACACGGCCACCGAGCAGTGGGCGCTGGAGCGCCGGCGGGACTTCGACCACCAGGTCGCCGAGCTGCTGCGGGCGGCGGTCGCGGACGGCGCGCTGCGCGCGGACGTGGAGCCGCGGCTGGCCACCCGGCTGCTGTTCGGGATGATCAACTCGATCGTGGAGTGGTACCGGCCGGGGCTCAAGGCCGCCGACGGGGTCGCGGACGCGGTGGTCCACCTGGCCTTCGACGGGCTGCGGGCGCGCTGACCGGTCCTTCCCCTGGGCCCGGGCTCCGCCCCTGAGGCGGAGCCCTCCTCAGAGCGGCGGCACCTGATCGGTCTCCTCGAAGACCAGCATGGTGCGGGTGCCGAGCACCTGCGGGATGGACTGGATGCTGCCCAGCACCAGCTCCCGCAGGGCCTTGTTGTCGGCGGTGTGCACCAGCAGCAGGACGTCGAAGTCCCCGCCGACCAGCGCGATGTGTGCCACCCCGGGCAGCTCCAGCAGCTGCTCGCGCACCGTCCGCCAGGAGTTCTGGACGATTTTCAGGGTGACGTACGCCGACGCGGCCTGACCGGCCCGTTCGTGGTCCACCCTGGCGGTGAAGCCGCGGATGATGCCGTCCTCGACCATCCTGGAGATCCGGGCGTACGCGTTGGCCCGGGACACGTGCACCCGCTCGGCCACCGAGCGGATGGAGGCGCGACCGTCCTGCTGCAGCAGCCGCAGGATCGACCGGTCGACCCGGTCGAGTCTGGACATCTGTTCAGCCGACATGACCCCCCACCCCCACCGATTGGACGCACTGCCACCAGTCGACCGCCGTACAGGCCGAATGTCCACCACCTTGTCACGCTTCTGGTCAAGATGAACAGACGACCGAACAATCGGTAGGGAGCCCCCGCAACCCCTGGAGGTGCCCCGAGATGACCGTTCTCGACCACAGACACCACGCGGGTGTACCCGGTTGGCTGCCCGGGGCCACCGCCCCGCGCACCGATCCGGCACCCCTCCTCCCGGACCCCTCCCCCGTCCGGGCGATCGGCACCCCCGCGCTGGAGAAGTACGACCCCGCCCTGCTGCGCGAGCTGTACCGCCGCCTGGTCGTCGGCCGCCGGTACAACCAGCAGGCCACCACCCTGACCAAGCAGGGCCGGCTCGCCGTCTACCCGGCGTCCACCGGCCAGGAGGCCTGCCAGGTCGCCGCCGCGCTGGTGCTCGGCGAGCACGACTGGCTCTTCCCCAGCTACCGCGACACCCTCGCCGTGGTCTCCCGGGGCGTCGACCCGCTGGAGGCGCTGACCCTGCTGCGCGGCAGCGCCCACACCGGCTACGACCCGCGGGCCAGCCGCACCGCCCCGCTCTGCACCCCGCTCGCCACCCAGGCCCCGCACGCCGTCGGGCTGGCGCACGCCGCCCGGCTGCGCGGCGAGCCGGTGGTCGCGCTGGCGATGCTCGGCGACGGCGGCACCAGCGAGGGCGACTTCCACGAGGCGCTGAACTTCGCGGCCGTGCTGGACGCCCCGGTGGTCTTCCTGGTGCAGAACAACGGCTACGCGATCTCCGTGCCGCTCAGCGCCCAGTCCGCCGCGCCGAGCCTGGCGCACAAGGCCGTCGGCTACGGGATGCCGGGCCGGCTGGTGGACGGCAACGACGCGCCCGCCGTGCACTCGGTGCTGACCGAGGCGGTCGAGCGGGCCCGGGCCGGCGGCGGCCCGACCCTGGTCGAGGCGTTGACCTACCGGATCGACGCCCACACCAACGCCGACGACGCCACCCGCTACCGCACCGAGCCCGAGGTGGCCGCCTGGCGCGAGCACGACCCGATCCTGCTGATGGAGCGGGCGCTGCGCGGACTCGGCGCGCTGGACGACCGCCTGGTGCGGGAGGCGGCCGACGAGGCGGAGGCGCTGGCGGCCCGGATGCGGGCGGAGTTCCACACCGACCCGGAGCTGGACCCGATGTCGCTGTTCGCCCACGTCTACGCCGAGCCGACCCCGCAACTGCGCGAGCAGGCCGCGCAGTTGGCCGCCGAGCTGGCCGCCGAGGCGGAGGTGGCGGACCGATGAGCACGGCCCACCCGTCGCCCACCCCCACCCTTGGCGGAGCCTCTGCGCGGCGCCCCTCTGATGTCCGCACCGCCTCGATGGCGCAGGCGCTCAACTCCGCGCTGCGGGACGCCATGCGCGAGGACCCGGCGGTGCACGTGCTCGGCGAGGACGTCGGCGCGCTCGGCGGGGTCTTCCGGATCACCGACGGGCTCACCGCCGAGTTCGGACCGGAGCGCTGCCTGGACACCCCGCTGGCCGAGGCCGGCATCCTCGGCACCGCGATCGGCATGGCGATGTACGGGCTGCGCCCGGTCGTCGAGATGCAGTTCGACGCCTTCGCCTACCCGGCGCTGGAGCAGCTGTTCTCGCACGTCGCCAAGATGCGCAACCGCACGGCGGGCCGGCTCCCGCTGCCGATCACCGTCCGCATCCCGTACGGCGGGGGCATCGGCGGCGTCGAGCACCACAGCGACGCCTCCGAGGCCTACTACACCAGCACCCCCGGCCTGCACGTGGTCACCCCGGGGACGGTGGCCGACGCGTACGGGCTGCTGCGCGCCTCGATCGCCTCCGACGACCCGGTGGTGTTCCTGGAGCCCAAGCGGCTCTACTGGGGCAAGGCCGAGTTCGACCCGGACACGCCCGTCGAGCCGATCGGCCGGGCGGTGCTGCGGCGCACCGGCACCTCCGCCGTGCTGATCACCTACGGCCCCTCGCTGCCGGTCTGCCTGGCGGCGGCGGAGGCGGCGCAGGCCGAGGGCCGGGACCTCGCGGTGCTGGACCTGCGCACCCTGGTGCCGTTCGACGACGAGACGGTCTGCCGGGTGGTGCGCTCGCTCGGCCGGGCCGTGGTGGTGCACGAGGCGAGCGGCTTCGGCGGCACCGGCGCGGAGATCGCCGCCCGGGTCACCGAGCGCTGCTTCCACCACCTGGCCGCGCCCGTGCTGCGGGTCACCGGCTTCGACGTCCCGTACCCGCCGCCGATGCTGGAGCACCACCACCTGCCCGGGGTGGACCGGATCCTGGACGCGGTCGCCCGGCTGCAGTGGGAGGACCGAGGATGATGCCCGTCGTACGGGAGTTCCGGCTGCCCGACCTCGGTGAGGGGCTCACCGGGGCCGAGGTGGTGCGCTGGATGGTCGAGGTCGGCGAGGTGATCGCGGTCGACCAGCCGGTGGTGGAGGTGGAGACCGCCAAGGCCGTGGTGGAGGTGCCCTGCCCGTACGGCGGGGTGGTCACCGCGCGGTACGGCGAGGTGGGCGAGGAGATCGCCGTGGGCGCGCCGCTGGTGACGGTCGCGGTGGCGCCGGCGGCGGGGAGCGGGCCGGAGGATGCGGCGGGGCCGGGCTCTGCCGCTGCCGCCGCCTCTGCCGAGGTGGAGCGGCCGTTGGTCGGGTTTGGGGTCGCCGAGCCGGGCCGGGGCGGGCGGCGGCGCCGGGTCGGGGCACCGGCCTCGGCCTCGGCCGTGGTCGCCGCCGGTGCCGTGGCCGTGCGGGCTCCGGTCGTCCCGGCCGGGCCGGCGGTGGTGCCGGTGATCTCGCCGCTGGTGCGGCGGCTGGCCCGGGAGCAGGGGGTCGACCTGGCCGCGCTCACCGGGAGCGGGCCGGACGGACTGATCATGCGCGCGGACGTCGAACGGGCGGTCGCGGCCACGGTGGCCGCTCCGGCGCCGGCCGGGCCCGCCGGGCAGGACGGCGTGGTCCCGCTGCGCGGGCTGCGCAAGGCGGTGGCCGAGAAGCTGAGCCGCAGCCACCGGGAGATCCCGGCGGCGACCTGCTGGGTGGACGCCGACGCCACCGAACTCATGGCACTGCGGCGGCAGTTGAACGCCACGCCGGGGCCGAAGGTGAGCGTTCTGGCGCTGCTGGCGCGGATCTGCACCGTCGCCCTGGCGCGCTTCCCGGAGCTGAACTCCTCGGTGACCGGGGACGGTTCGGGCATCGTCCGGCACTCGGCGGTGCACCTGGGCTTCGCCGCGCAGGGCGAGCGCGGGCTGGTCGTCCCGGTGGTGCGGGACGCGCAGAACCGCAGCACCGGGCAACTCGGCGAGGAGCTGGGCCGGTTGACCGAGGCGGCGCGCAGCGGCGCGCTCACCCCGGCCGAACTGACCGGCGGCACCTTCACGTTGAACAACTACGGGGTGTTCGGCGTGGACGGATCGACCCCGATCCTCAACCACCCGGAGGCGGCGATGCTCGGGGTCGGTCGGATCGTCGCCAAACCCTGGGTCCACCAGGGGGAGTTGGCGGTCCGCGAGGTGACCCAGCTGTCGTTCACCTTCGACCACCGGGTCTGCGACGGCGGGACGGCGGGCGGCTTCCTGCGGTTCGTCGCGGACTGTGTGGAGCAGCCGGGGATGCTGCTGCGGCAGCTCTGAGGACCGCCGTCGAGCCCCGCTATCCGGTTGCCCTGGGTGTGCGGACGGACACCCGGGGCGACCGGGGCGGGGAGAGTAGCGCGTTCCGGGCCCGGATGTCCGGGCTTCGCGTGATTCGTCGGTCGGTCGGTCGGGCCGTGCCAGGCTGCCTTGGCGCCAGTAGCGACAAGCCAGGTGGTGGCGCAGGCCGGCCGGAGGGCGAAACGATTCTCTTGGGTACTCGAAACGTAGCGGTGAAGTCCCGCGGAACAGTCCTGGTCCGTACCGGGCACGGCTCGGCGGGGGTCTCGTCCGTCCCGGGCCTGCGGCAGTCCGCGCCCGACGGGGGCCCGTCGCGGGAGGCGGTCGCCCGGCCGCCGGTGCCCCTGGCCCCGCCGGTGCGCCTGGACCCGCCTGCGCCCCTGGCCCCGCCGATGCCCGTGGCCCCGCCGGACCTGCCGCCGCTGGTGGCGGCGGAGGCACCGACGGAGGTGCTGCCGCCGGTGTCGCTGCTGGAGCCCGTCCGGCCGCTGCAACCGCCGTTCGTCCCGGCTCCGGCCCACGTCCACGCCCCGGCTCCCGCCCCCGCCGCCGACTTCCGCCCGCTGTTCGCCGACGCTCCCGGCCTCAACCGGGTCGGCCCGGGCGACCGGTGGAGCGACGCCTGGGGCGTGCGGACCCCCGCCGGGCAGCCCGCCGCCGCGCTCCCCGCCGCCGGGCAGGACCCGGCCACCGCCCGCCGGCCGCTCACCGCCCGGGAGGTCGGGCTGGTCCGGGCCGGCCTCGCCGCCGTCGAGCCGGTCGCCGACCGGGCCACCGCGCACTTCTTCGCGCTGCTCTTCCTGCGCCACCCCGAGCTCCGCTCGTCCTTCCCCGCCGCCATGGACGTCCACCGCGAGCGGCTGTTCCGCACCCTGCTGGCCGTGGTCCGCGAGCTCGACCGGCCGGCGGCCCTGCGCGCCACGCTGGCCGGGCTCGGCCGGTCCCACCGCCGGTACGGGGCACTGGCCGGGCACTACGCCGTGGTGGAGGAGTGCCTGGTGGGAACGCTGGCCCGGTACGCGGGCGACCGCTGGGACGCCGAGGCCGAGTCGGCCTGGCGCCGCGCCTACCGGATGATCTCCTCGGCCATGATCGAGGCCGCCGAGGAGGACGCCCGCACCTCGCCGGCCTGGTGGCAGGGCGAGATCGTCCGGCACGAGCGCCGCACCCGGGACGTCGCGGTGGTCACCGTCCGGCCGGACCAGGCCTACCCGTTCCGGGCCGGGCAGTACACCGCGCTGGAGACGCCCTGGTGGCCGCGGGTCTGGCGGCACTACTCCTTCGCCGGCGCGCCCCGCCCGGACGGGCTGCTGACCTTCCACGTCAAGGCCGTCCAGGCGGGCTGGGTGAGCAACGCGCTGGTCCACCGGGCCGCGCCCGGGGACGTGCTGCGGCTCGGCCCGGCGGCCGGCGCGATGACCGTGGACCACGCGGCCGGCCGGGACCTGCTCTGCCTCGGCGGCGGCACCGGGATCGCGCCGGTCCGCGCCCTGGTCGAGGAGGCCGCCGAGCACGGTGCGTCCGGCCGCCGGGTCGAGGTGTTCTACGGGGCCCGCCGGGCCGAGGAGCTGTACGCGCTGGACGGGCTGCGCGAACTGGCCGCTCGCCACCCCTGGTTGACGGTCCGTCCGGTGCTCTCCGGGGGCGGCCACGCCGGGGGCTTGCTGGGCGGCGGGCTGCTGACCGGCGGGCTGCTGACCGGCGAACTGCCCGATGCGGTAGGCCGGTTCGGCCCGTGGACCGGTCGCGAGGCGGTGCTCAGCGGGCCGCCGGCGATGGTGCGCCGGGGCGTCGGGGTGCTGCTGCGGGCCGGGGTCCCGGCCGAGCTGATCCGGCACGACCCGGTCGGCGACCCGGCCGCCGTGTGATCACCCGAGGTCGGGGGCGAGGAGCGCGCGGATGCCCTCGATGTTGGCCGCCAGGTACGCCCGCAGCCGGGGCGGGACCACGTTGACCGAGGTGACGCCCTCGCGGGTGAACGGCAGCCGGACCACCTCGTACTCACCGTTGGGGTCGGTCACCTCGGGCCCGTGCCGTCGGTCGAGGTCCATCGAGGCGAGCCGGCAGACGAAGAAGTGCTGCACCTTGACCCCGTGCGGGTGCAGCGGGGTGCCGTCGTCATGGTGGGTGTGGCTGATGGTGTCGACGAAGGCGGGCACCACGTCCACGACCTTGCCGCCGAGCTCCTCGTCCACCTCGCGGTGCAGCGCCTCGACCACCGTCCGGTCCTCCCGCTCGACCCCGCCGCCGGGCGTGATCCAGTACGGGTGCGGCGAGTCCGGCCGGACCCGCCGGATCAGCACGATCGAGGCCGGGCCGTACGGATCGTCCGGGTCCAGCTCCAGCAGGATCGCCCGCGCGGTGCGCTTCACGACCGGGCGCGGTGGCGCGGTGCGGTTCTCGGGGCCCATGGCCACCTCCGGGACTGGCGCGTTGTGCGGAAGTCTCCCGCGCCGGGGGAGGAACGAAACCCGGGGAACGGGTCGAAACACGCCGGGAACGGGTCGAAACGCCGACCCGGTCGGGTGCATCCGTTCGGGGTCCCGCTGTGCTGCAATGAGCAGCTATCGGGCAAATCGGAGGTTTCGTTCCGCATGCCCGTTCTGGGCACGGACCTGTACGAGGGACTCGGGCTGGGGGTTGGGTGTCATGGATCGGATCGCACAGCCGTTCGAGAAGACGCAACCGTTCGAGACAGCACGACCGTTCGGGGAGCACCCGTTCGGAGAGCAACCGTTCGAGGCGGCACGACCGCTCGGGCCCGCGCGGGAGGCCGGGCCCGCCGCGCCGCGGCCGCCCGAGGCGGACCGCGGGCCCACCCTGATCGGCTCCGTCCAGCGGGCGCTGCGGCTGCTGGAGGCCGTCGGGGGCTTCCGGCGCGGCGCGACCGCCAAGCAGCTGGCCCGGGCCGCCGAACTGCCCCTCGGCACGGCCTACCACCTGCTGCGGACCCTGGCCCACGAGGGCTACCTGCGGCGCTCCGAGGGGCGCTTCTTCCACGGGGAGGCGCTCGACGGCATAGCCCGCTCCCGCGGCCGGTGCGGCGGCCCCGACCTGCGGACGCGGATGCGGTCCTTACGGGACGAGCTCGGCGCCGCGGTCTACTTCGCGCTGTACCGGGACGGCGAGGTCCACGTGGTGGACGTGGCCGAGGACCCGAACCGCCCGGCCGTCGAGCCCTGGGCGGACTTCCGGGCCACCGCCCACGCGCACGCCATCGGCCAATGCCTGCTCGGCCAGCTGCCCGAGGAGGAGCGCCGCGACCACCTCGCCCGCCACCCGCCGGCCGGGCTCACCCCGTCGACCCTCACCGGCGAGACCGCGGTGCTGCGCCGGCTCGCCTCGCTGCGGCCGACCATGCCGGTGCTGGAGCGTCAGGAGTACGCGCTCGGCACGGTCTGCGCGGCCGTCCCGATCACCATCGGCCCGGTGGTCGCCACGATGGCCCTGTCGCTCCCGGTCGAGCGGGCCGACCGGCTGGTCTCCGTCGCGTGCCAACTGCGGCGCGGGGTCGGGGCGATGAGTCCGTCGTTCATCTTCTGACACCACTTGGTCTGGACCTGCTCCGGCTCGTTCACCATTTGAAAAAGCACGCCTTGTCCACTACATCCCCAAACATGGACGATGATGATCGAACGTGGATTGGTTGCATAAACCGTCACAAAAACCGTCGAAAACATGTCCGCCGCCATCGGACCAAGCGAACCGACGGCGCGGGCAGAACGAGAGGTACTGGCGCCATGCAGCACAGCACAGTCCAGGGTCACCTGGTGATGAACCTCGTGGTCTCGCACGAGCTCTCCTTCCGCCTCCCGGTGGACCTGGCGTACGAGGCCGACGACCCGTACGCCGTCCGGCTCACCTTCCACCTGCCCGGCGACGCCCCGGTCACCTGGTACTTCGCGCGGGAGCTGCTGCTCGACGGGATCAGCGGACCGGCGGGCGAGGGCGACGTGCACATCCGCCCGGTCGGCGACGAGCTCTCGGAGGTCCGCATCGTGCTGCACTCCCCCGACGGGGACGCCCTGCTGTGCGCCTCGTCCGCGCCGCTGATCGCCTTCCTGGCGCGGACCGACCGGCTGGTGCCGATGGGGCAGGAGTTCTCCGGGCGGGACATCGACGCCCAGCTCGCGGACCTGCTCAAGGGGCGTGAGAACGCGGGGTGATCGCCCCGGCCGCGGTCGCACAGGAACGGCGAAGGGGCCCGTACCCGGTGGCAACACCCGGGTGCGGGCCCCTTTCGGCCGTCCGCACGGCACCGGTCAGTCGTCGTCCAGGGCCAGGTGCAGGCCCCATGCGACCAGGCTGATGATCAGTGAACCGACCAGCGCCGAGCCGAAGTTGGTCACGTGGAAGTCCAGGCTCAGCTTCCCGGAAGCCCAGGAGGTGAGCAGGAGCATCAGGGCGTTGATCACGAAGGTGATCAGTCCCAGCGTGAGGATGAACAGCGGGAACGAGAACAGCTTGACCACCGGCTTGATCAGCCAGTTCACCACGCCGAACACGACGGCGACGCCGAGCACCGTCAGCGCCTTGTGCTGCCAGTCGGCCTTGCCCTGGGCGAGTTGGATGCCGCTGACGATCCAGGCGGCGACCCAGATGGCCGCCGCGTTGATCAGTGTCTTGATGAGGAAACCCTTCATGCCGCCCAAGCCTGACAGGAACCACCCTCCCGGCGGAACCACCACACGGCGGGGTCGTGCTGAATGCGCCTGGTCCGGGAGGTGGACGGACGGGCCCGGGGACGGGGGCGGACAGCGGCACACTGGCCGGAGGACCGGCCGCCCCGGCGGTTAGGGTCGCGTCATGAGCACCAAGACGCTGACCGAAGAACTCTGGGCGGCCATCGAGCCGGTGTACGCCGAGATCCTCGCCCACCCCTTCCTGGCCGGGCTCACCGACGGCACCCTGCCGCGCGAGGCCTTCCGCCACTTCGTCGTCCAGGACTCGCACTACCTGCGCGACTACGCCCGCGCGCTCGCCGTCTGCGCCGCCAAGGCGCCCGGCGAGGAGGACGTCCGGGCCTTCGCCGACGACGCGGTCGGCGCGCTGGCCGCCGAGCAGGGCATGCACGCCGAGTTCCTGACCGCCTTCGGCGGCAGCGCCGAGGAGGCCGCCGCCGAGCCGGTGCTGCCCACCACCCGGGCCTACACCAGCTACCTGCTGGCCACCGTCTACGGCGGCTCCTTCGCCGAGGCGCTCGGCGCGGTGCTGCCCTGCTACTGGATCTACGCCCGGGTCGGCGAGGCGCTGCTCGCCCAGGGCTCGCCCGACCCGCTGTACGCCAAGTGGATCTCCACCTACGGCGACGAGGCCTTCCAATCGGTGGTCCGCCGGGTGCTGGCGCTCACCGACCGGCTGGGCGAGGAGCTGTCCGCGGCCGAACGCCGGAAGGTGGTCGGGCACTTCGTGACCACCTCGCGCTACGAGTGGATGTTCTGGGACGCCGCCTGGCGCGGCGAGCGCTGGCCGGTCTGAGCCGTCCGGGCGGCGCCCGCCGCCTGCCGCCCGTCGTCCGGACGGGCTTGCTTCCGGCGTCGCTCGGACAGGTCGTAAAGGCCCGGGGCCGTGCCCCCGCCGGAGGAGTTCTCGGGGGTCACCCGGGGGGTCGGGATCGGGGGGATCTCGGGGTTCTCTCCGGGCCGTTGGGCCTCGTTCCGGCACTCGCGCCACCGTACGATCGAAGTACCGAAAGCAAGCGGGATGCGGCACCGGACGGCGGCCGACCCGAGGGGAGAAGAGGAACCGACATGGCTGAGCTCTGGAAGTCGCTGCCCTCCTGGGTGCGCAACATCGTCATCCCGGTGCTGGTCCTGGTGCTGGCCTGGAACATCGTCGCCTTCGTGTTCGGCGTCGTCGGCGCACTGCTCTCGATCGTGATCAAGCTGCTGGTGGTGGTCGGCATCGCGGCCGCCGTGGTGGTCCTGGTGAAGAAGGCGGCCAAGAGCTGACCGGCCGCCCCGACCGCCGCCCTGAGGCCCGGCCCCCCGCGAGACGGGGAGCCGGGCCTCTGGCGTGAGGCGCTCTGGACCTGCGGCGATCCGCTCGCTACGGTGTTGGGCGTCGTGTGCAGGCAACACCGCCTGCGACGCGGGAGCTCGGAGCACCGGGCTGAGAGGACGCTGACCGGGACGTCGACGGACGGACCGACGGCTGCGTCGACCGCAGGAACCTGACCGGGTAATGCCGGCGTAGGGAGTAGAGGTCAGATGACCACGTTCGAAGCACAGCCGCAGTCTGTCCGGAGCGCCCCCAGCAGCGAGCGCACCGGCTACCCGACCCCGGCCTGGCACAAGGCCTACCGCGAGGGAACGCGCCCCGACCTGCGCGTCCCGTACCGCGAGGTGCGGCTCACCAACGGCGGGACCGTCCCGCTGTACGACACCTCCGGCCCGTACACCGACCCGTCGTACGAGCCCGACGTGCGGCGCGGCCTGCCCGCGCTGCGGGACCCCTGGATCCGCCAGCGCGGCGACGTCGAGGAGTACGACGGCCGCGAGTCGCGCCCCGAGGACGACGGGATCAAGCACACCTCGCCGCGCGGCGGGAACCTGCGCAACCTGGACGCCGTCTTCCCCGGCCGCCCGCGCCGTCCGCTGCGCGGCCGCGGTGGTGCCGCCGTCACCCAACTCGCCTACGCCAAGCGGGGCGTGGTGACGCCGGAGATGGAGTTCGTGGCGCTGCGCGAGGGCCTGGCGCCCGAGTTCGTGCGGGCCGAGGTGGCCCGCGGCCGGGCCGTCATCCCGGTCAACGTGAACCACCCCGAGGTGGAGCCGGCCGTCATCGGCACCAACTTCCTGGTGAAGATCAACGCCAACATCGGCAACTCGGCCGTCACCTCCTCGATCGAGGAGGAGGTGGAGAAGATGACCTGGGCCACCCGCTGGGGCGCCGACACCGTCATGGACCTCTCCACCGGCCGCAACATCCACACCACCCGTGAGTGGATCCTGCGCAACTCCCCCGTGCCGATCGGCACCGTGCCGCTGTACCAGGCCCTGGAGAAGGTGGACGGCCGCGCCGAGGAGCTGAGTTGGGAGGTGTACCGGGACACCATCGTCGAGCAGTGCGAGCAGGGCGTCGACTACATGACCGTCCACGCCGGCGTGCTGCTGCGCTACGTCCCGCTCACCGCGCGCCGCAAGACCGGCATCGTCTCGCGCGGCGGTTCGATCATGGCGGCCTGGTGCCTGGCCCACCACCAGGAGAACTTCCTCTACACCAACTTCGAGGAGCTCTGCTCCATCCTCGCCTCCTACGACGTCACCTTCTCGCTCGGTGACGGCCTGCGTCCGGGCTCGATCGCGGACGCCAACGACGAGGCGCAGTTCGCCGAGCTGAAGACCCTCGGCGAGCTCGGCCGGATCGCCCGCGAGCGGGACGTCCAGGTGATGATCGAGGGCCCGGGCCACGTCCCGATGAACAAGATCCGGGAGAACATGGATCTCCAGAAGGAGATCTGCGACGAGGCGCCGTTCTACACCCTCGGCCCGCTGACCACGGACGTCGCCCCCGGCTACGACCACATCACCTCGGGCATCGGCGCCGCGATGATCGCCTGGTGGGGCACCGCGATGCTCTGCTACGTGACCCCCAAGGAGCACCTGGGCCTGCCCAACCGGGACGACGTCAAGACCGGCGTGATCACCTACAAGATCGCCGCCCACGCCGCCGACCTGGCCAAGGGCCACCCCGGCGCCCAGGCCTGGGACGACGCCCTCTCCGACGCCCGCTTCGAGTTCCGCTGGGAGGACCAGTTCAACCTGGCCCTCGACCCGGAGACCGCCCGCGACTTCCACGACGAGACCCTCCCCGCCGAGCCCGCCAAGACCGCGCACTTCTGCTCGATGTGCGGCCCGAAGTTCTGCTCGATGAAGATCAGCAAATCCATCAATGAGAAGTTCGGCAACGGCGCGGCCTCGCCGGAGTACGACGAGGAGGCCGTCGAGGGCATGAAGGCCATGTCCGAGGAGTTCAAGGCCCAGGGCAACAAGGTCTACCTCCCGCTGGCCGACTGACCCGCTTCTGAGTCGACGCTGCGCTGGGAGGAGAGCCACCCCGCGCCCCGTCTCCCGACAGGGGGGGGGTGGGGGGCACGCCGCCGCACACGAGGTTTGGGGGTGCGCCCGGGGGT
>NZ_JBHUAL010000053.1:27659-43835 GCF_042789775.1 Kitasatospora sp. NPDC056800
GCGCTGGGAGGAGAGCCTCCCGGCGCAGCGTCTCCGTACAGGGAGTCTGTGGGGCTCAGCCCTCGTCACTCTCTGTGTCGGGTTCCTCCGGGATGTCCTCAGCCGCACCGATCTCGGGTTCGACGTCGAGGATCTCGTCACCGCGGTAGTACCGCCAGACACTCGGGTAGTTGTGCCTGTTGTCCGGATACAGGATCGCGCGCCCGGGGAGGACTGCGATCTGCCAGTTATTCGGCAGGGCCGCGGCGGTGATCGCGAAGAGCTGAGCTATTGTCAGCTCATCGCCGGGAAGTTCGACGATCTTCTTGTAAGCATCGCCCATCTTCTTTTTCTCATAGCGGAAGGTATATGGGGCTTCCTTGCTCACTTTGGCCAGAAGCTTGCTAAGCGCTATGGGGCCGGCGGCGAGGCCGGGGACGGTTCGCTCCAGGTCGATTCGGAAGAATGCGTCAAAGTGGTTCGCTGTGACAACCGTCTCGTCGCGTCGCTTGCCGGGATCGTTGTTGCCGAAGCCGTTGTTGTTCCAGGGGATCTGCCCCTGCCCCTTGTAGTGCTTGATGAGTAGTTTCTCGGGGGCGAGTGCCGAGAAGTCTTCAGCGACGTAGAGGCATGTGAAGGTCATCTCGGCAAGGTCGATCCCCTGTCGGCCGGAGACCTTGCGAAGGTGCTTGAGGATGCGGGCGGGCAGAGACTTGTCTGCCTTGCCGACATAGACGAACTCCCCGTTGCGGTAGAGCTGGTAGACGCCGGGGCGGTTGTCCAGCGTGGACAGGTTCTGCTGGGTCAGGGGAGCTGGTCTGAGCCGCCCGAGAGCTGTAGCCAGTTGGTCGCCGAGTGCCTGAGTGATGCTGAGTTTGAAGTCACCGTGATTGGTGGCTCCCGTTTCGGGCTCGCCCGCCTGTGCTGCCATGTCTGTCGCTCCTCCCAGGACAAATGATCACCTGGACCCTATTGCCCTCAGCGGGCGCACAGCGACCCCTATGAGTGATTCATTCTCAAGATCACAAAGTCCGCGGTATGGTTTGTGTATGGTTGAGCTGCCAGATGACACGAAGAGGGACCGCACCAGCGTGGAGCTGTTCGCGGGCGGGGGCGGACTGGCCATGGCGGTCCACCGGGCCGGGTTCAGGCCGCTCCTGTTCAACGAGTTCAACGCGCGCGCTTGCGAGACATTGGAGGCGAACGCGAAGAGGACGCTAGGCGGCGACGGCATCAGGCGCACCGAGGCGGTGGATCCGCAGCCTCCGGCGGCCGGGGAGCCGGCGCCGTTGTTCCCGCTGGATGTGACGAAGCTCAACCTGAGTGCCTTCGAGGGCCAGGTGGATGTGCTGGCGGGAGGCCCGCCTTGTCAGCCCTTCAGCGCTGGTGGTGTCGCCAAGGGTGACGAGGACAAGCGCAACATGTTCCCGGCCATGTTCCAGGCCATCCGGCAGATGCGTCCCAAGGCGGTCATCTGCGAGAACGTCAGAGGCTTGCTGCGGCCTTCTTTCAAGGAATACTTCACCTATATTCAGCGAGAGTTGGCCCTTCCTTTCGAGTCGCGCAACCCAAAGGATATCTGGCAGGATCACAATCGCAAGCTGGCAGGTATTCTTGGTGATGCGATTGATCTTCCGGATGGGGATGAAAACCCCGATCACTACAGGGTGAAGCTGTTTCCGGTGAACGCTGCCGACTACGGTGTTCCTCAGGTTCGAAACCGAATTGTAATGGTCGCTTTCCGGGCAGATCTGCCCATTGACTCGGACAAGTTTTACGAGATCTACTCTGCGCGCCAGTTCTCCGAGGAATCCCTCCTTCTTTCTATGGTCGACGATGATGGCGAATACTGGCAGCGGCACCCCAAGGTGCCATCGCATGTGCGCGATCGAGTCCGTGCTCGTATTCCCAAGGATGTACGCGCGCTAAAGGGCGAGGAGGAGCTGCCGGCTTGGCGGACGCTGCGCGACGCCGTCCAGGGTTACGGAACTGGAAGCAAGCTTCCTGCCCTTCCGGAGGTTGACCTTGGTCTTCTGGATCGGAAGACAGAGCAGGCGGCTGATATTGGTATCACCGACCACATCGGGTGGCCCGATGCGAGGATCTACAAGGGTCACACCCCGAACGAGATGGACCGACCGGCGAAGACGGTCAAAGCTGGCGTCCATGGTGTTCCCGGAGGTGAGTCGGTAGTCCTGCTGGACAAGTTGGCGCCCGGATCCAAGCCTGGCGAGGACGCGACCTATCAGCATCGCTACATGACTGTTCGCGAGACCGCGCGTGTCATGACGTTTCCAGACGAGTGGCAGGGATCGGGGCCCCGAGGGGAGAAGATGCGTCAGCTCGGCAACGCCGTCCCTGTTGCCCTCGGTGAGTTCTTCGCACGAGCGGTTGCCGACACGCTCGACAAGGCAGGGCAATAGGCTTCGCTGTGAGTGATGGGACCCGGAGCTGGAGGGACTCGCTCCCACCGGAGCACGCGTACAAGCGGCGCGCTGGCGCGGCGCCGTCTGTTGCTGAGCAGGACCGTGCGGCTGGTGGGCGGCATCGTCGAATGGTGGAGCTTGGCGACGGGCGTTTCGCGCGAGCGTCGGTAAGTTTGCGTCTGTATCGGAGTACACGGAGGATCCGCGCCTATTTGCGATGGTCGAAGGATGGCAAAACCCAGGAGCGGTACATCTGTGAGGTGGAGCACGAGTGGAGAGGCGCTAACCTTGCCGAAGCATGGCGGATCGCTTGGCAGCGCGGCTTCGTGTCAGAAGAACCGTTGCCGCCGAATTCCAAGGCTTCCTCGCGTGCGGTGCGCGCCAATATGCAGGCTAACCGGGGAAGAGACACTGGTCCAGAGTTGGCGCTCCGCTCGCTGGTTCACGCCCGGGGATTGCGTTACCGCGTAGACGTGCGGCCAATTCTGGAGATTCGCCGACGCGCCGACCTCGTTTTCGCAAAGGATCGTGTCGCGGTTTTTGTGGACGGCTGCTTTTGGCATGGCTGCCCTGAGCATAGTCGCCCCGCTAAGAAGAATGCCGAGGCGTGGTCTCTCAAGATCGCAGGGAATCGCGCTCGTGATGCCGAAACAAATTCTCTCCTTCGGGCCGCTGGCTGGACAGTAATCAGGGTCTGGGAGCATGACGATTTCGGTGCGGCAGCGAAAAAGATTGCTGAAACCATTGCATTGGTTCGGGGTGTCGCCGGCTGAGTTTTAGAACGAAAGTACATGCGCCTACGTGTACTCTCGTCGTTCCACTTAAAGACTGCCAGCCTCCGTTGATCTGCGGAGTGATCTTTTGCTCGATGAAGATCTCCCAGAAGATCCGCGACGAGCACGGCGACGGATCCACCGCCGTGTCCAGCGAGTTCGACGCCGAGGCGCTGGCCGGCATGGCCGAGAAGTCCGCCGAGTTCGCGGCCCAGGGCAACAAGGTCTACCTCCCGCTGGTGGACTGACCCGGGGCGCCGGAGCGCCGCCCCGAAGTACCTCGGGGCGGCGCTTTCGCGGTCCTCCGCTACCTCCCGGCGTCGGGGCCGGCGACCGGTGCGGCGGCCTCCAGCGTGCGGCGGATCACCGCCGAACCGTGCTCGACGGACTCGGCGATCGGTGCGGCCAGGGCCTCGGGCAGGACGTCGGTGTGCCACACGAACCTCGTCCGGCCGCCGGCCTCCGGAAGGGCCTGCATGGACGCGTGGTGGTGGGACGGGTGGAGGCTGCCGCCGACGACCGTGTAGGCGACCCGCATCGCCTCGTGGTCGAGGTCGACGAGCCGTTCGAGCACGATCGTGCCGTCGGCGAAGGTGACGGTGCGCGTGTCCGAGCTCAGCCGGGTGTCGGTGACGAACCCGGGCGCCAGCCGCTCGTGCACCGCGCCGTAGTCGCTGAGCACCGACCACACCGCCTCGGGGCGGGCGTCGATGACGAGTTCCTTGTGGATCGAGGCCATGGGTGGTCGACTCCTCGTCAGGCCGAAGCGATGCAGAACAGGTGGCCCTCGGGGTCGGCGAGAACGGTCCAATCGCCTTCGCCGGGCTGGAACTCCGGCCTGGTCGCCCCCGCCGCGAGCAGCTCCTGCACCGCGGCCTCGGGATCGGCGACGGCGAAGTCGAGGTGGGCGTGCTTCGCGGCGTCGGGCCAGCCGGGCCCCCGGTAGCCGGCGACCCGCTGGAAGGCCAACCGGACCGGCCCCGAGCCGAGTTGGACGAAGTCGTCGTCGGCCTGGCCGAGGTCCCAGCCGGTGACCTGGCGGTAGAACCCGGCGAGAGCCCGGGGGTCGGCGCAGTCGATGGTGATCGCGGTGAGCTCCGCGTGGACGGCCATGGATGGCTCCCTTCCTGTCGTCACGTGGGCCCCAGCATCCGGGGTGACGGCACCGGAGGTCTTGAAGATCCTTGCGGGCCGTCCTGTCGTACCCGGCGGGTACCGTCCGCGGCATGCTGTCCGCATCGACCCTCGCCGCCCGGCCGGAGTTCACCGTGACCGTGGTGGGGTGCCGCTGCGACCACACCCGGTGGTCGCAGCCGGAGACCCGTGACGACCACCGCCTGGTGCTGGTGCGACGCGGCAGGTTCCGGCGGTCGGCCGACGGCACCGACACCGATCTGGACGCGACCACGGCCTACCTGGGCGCGCCCGGAGAGCAGGAGCGCTTCGCGCACCCGGCCGGCGGCGACGTCTGCACGTCGGTCAGGTTCGAGCCCTCCCTGCTCGGGCGCCCGCCCGCCGCGACAACGGTGTACGTCGACGCGCGCGTCGACCTCGCCCACCGCCGTCTGGTCGCCGCCGCGGGCACCGGCGACATCGACTACGCGCTGGCGGAGGAACTGCTCCGCCTCGTCGCGGCCGCGGCCGGTGAGCCGACCGCCCGCGCCCGGCGGGCAGGCCGGCCGGCCGACCGGGCGCTGGTCGCGGCGGCGCGCGAGGCGATCATCGAGGAGGCCCCGGAGGCCGGTGGGCTCTGCGCGCTGGCCGCGCTGCTGGAGGTGTCGCCCTACCGGCTGAGCCGGGTGTTCTCCAGGGAGACGGGCGTCTCGCTGACCCGCTACCGCAACCGCGTACGCGTCACCCGGGCCATGGACCGGATCGTCGAGGGCGAACCCGGCCTCGCCGCCCTCGCGGCCCAGCTCGGCTTCGCCGACCAGGCGCACCTGACCCGCGTCGTCCGCGAGCACGTGGGGCACACGCCCACGGCACTGCGCCGGCTGCTCGCTCCGGGCCCGGGCCCGTCATGAGCCGGCGGGGCGGGGTCACGCGGGCACGGTGACGACCAGGTCGGGGGCGAGCAGGCCGGCGGCGCGGTCCGCGGTCAGCGCGCCGAGGATGTAGCCGTCCTCGTCGACGACGGGCCAGACCGCGAGGTGCTTGACCCGCATGGCGATCGCGGCCAGGGCCAGGCCCATGGTCGGCCAGGCGAACGGGCCGCGCTGGTGGGTGGTCGAGCTGATCGCGGTCCGCTCGGCGTACCAGGAGCGGGTGAGGAACGGATGGAGTCCGGTGCGGGTGACCAGCCCCTCGCAGCGGCCGTCGTGGCCGCGGACGAGCAGGTAGTCGAGGTGGGCGCCGCGGAGGACGTCGTCGGCCTGGTCGACGGTGCTGTCGTCGGCTATCTGGTAGTCGCAGGGGTCCATGGCGTCGGCGACCGTGAGGCCGTGGCAGGGTCGTGCGGGCTGGGGCGAGTGAGTGGTCACGGCGTTCACCGCTTCCCGTCTCCGGCCGCCCGCCGGAGCGGGGGCAGCCGGGCTGTCCTTCACCCAGAACGAAGCCGGAACGGGACCGGAATGCGGGTTGCCCTGGATGTCTCCGAGGCTACTCCCCGGGCGGACGGGGCGGAGCGCGGTGCGTGCGCGGGACGGGGCGGAGAGCGGGGCGGCGGGCGGCCCGGGGGAGGCCGTGGCGGAGTAGCGTGGGAGGCAGCCAAGGACATTCCGCACACCGGCATCAGCGTCGACGTCGCCCTGGGTCATGACGGGTCCCTCGTGGACCGGACGGGCGGCCTCAGATGATGCCGATCCCCCTCCCCAACCCTTCGCCCACCGGGCCGTGGACGGTGCCCGGTGCGCCGCTGCTGCCGCGCCTGGAGCTGGAGCCGACGCAGTCGCGGGAGGGTGTCTTCGACGGGGCCTGGTGGCCCCGCTCGAACCAGGTCAGCACCGAACTGCCGGACCTGATCACCGCGCTCGGCGCCCACTTCGGGCGCATCCTCCGGGTCGGCCTCGACACCTCGGCGTGGGACGGTGTGCCCCGGTCCGTGATGGCGAACGGCCTGATGATCAGGATCAACTGGTTCCCGGGCAGCGACGCGACGATCAGCGTCACCCGGGGCCTCCAGGACCACTTCCTGCTGCTGGTGGTGCCGCCCGGCACCGACCCGACGACGGCCGCCTCGGCGATGGCCGGCGCCTCCGCGACCGGGAACCACACCCCGGCGGCGGAACTCCTGCTCGGCTGACGGCCGTCGGCGCTGCGCGGGCAGCGGGCAGCGGGCACCGGCTCCGGGTCAGGCTCAGGCTCAGGAGAGCTCGTCGGAAGAGCTCCGGAGAACTCGTCGGAAAAACTTTCGCGGGGAGCGATGAGTTCTCGGGGCGGTCCCGGTCTACCCCTGTGCAAGCGACAGACGTGACCACGGAGGAGATTCCGAGATGACCGAGAACCTGGGCGAGCTGACCATCACCCGCGAGCTGCCGGGCGCCCCCGCCGCCGCGTTCGAGGCGTACTTCGAGCCGGAGCAGTTCGTCCGCTTCTGGGGTCCGGTCGGCACCCACGTGCCGCTGGACACCGTGACCATCGAGGCGAAGGAGGGCGGGCGCTACGACAGCACCATGGTGGTCGACGAGACCGGCGACCGGTACCCGTTGAAGGCGGAGATCACCGAGATCCGGGCGGGCGAGTTCTTCGCGATGGTGGAGGAGGGCTCGGGCATGCGGTCCACCCTCACCTTCACCGGGCTCGACGAGGGCCGCACCCGGGTGGTGCTGCACCAGACCGGGGTGCCGGAGATGTACCGCGGCCCGGAGGCCGAGGCGGGGCTGAACTCCAGCTTCGACCGGCTGGTCGAGCACCTCGCCGGCCGGAGCTGACCCGGCGGCCGGCCGCGTGCCGTCCCGGCCCGGTGCTCGGGCCGGGGGCGGCGCCGCTCGGCGGTCGGCGCCCTTCGGCGGTCGGCGCCGCTCAGCGGTCGGCGTCCTGGGGGTACCAGCGGAGTTCGACGGTGTTGCCGTCCGGGTCCTGGACGTAGACGGAGGTCGCGGTGCCGCGGGCGCCGTAGCGGGGGACGGGGCCTTCGAGGACGGTGAAGGTGCCGGCGTCGATGACCTCCTGCCAGTCGAGGGGCTCGACGGTGAGGCAGAAGTGGTCGACGTTGGACTCGTGCCGGGGGCCGTGGACCAGGTCGATGATGGTCTCGGCGCCGACCCGGACGGACGGGAACGGCGCCCGGCCGGCCCGCCACTCGTCGACCCGGACGGGGGCCAGGCCGAGCAGGCCGGAGTAGAAGGCCAGCGAACGCTCGACGTCGGCGACGTTGAGGACCAGGTGGTCGAAGGCTACGACGCGCATGGGTGATCGGCTCCGCTCGGGTGCGACTGCTGGGGACGGGTTCCACGATCCTCCTGGCCGGAGGCCTGATCAACGCGTGATCGTCGTACGATCGTTGAGCCGCATTCAACGATCGAGGGGCGGGCGGGGCCGGGATGCTGGAGCGGCTGGAGATCGAGGTCGTCCTCGCGCTCGCCGAGGAGCAGCACTTCGGGCGGACCGCCGAGCGGCTGCACCTGACCACGGGGCGGGTCAGCCAGGTGGTGCGGAAACTGGAGCGCCGGATCGGCGCGCAGCTGTTCGACCGCACCAGCCGGTCGGTCCGACTCACCGCAGTGGGGCGGCAGTTGGCCGAGGACCTGGTGCCGGTGGCGGCGGCGACGGAGGCGGCGCTGCGCCGGGCGGAGGACGCCGCCCGGGGCGTCACCGGGGAGCTCCGGGTGGCGTTCCTCGGGGAGTGGACGGCGCCCGTGCTGCTCAAGGCGGCCGCGCTGTTCGGCGAGCGGTACCCGGACTGCCGGGTGGACGTGCGCGAGGTGCAGCTCTCCAACTCCCGGTCGAGCCTGGAGGACGGCTCGGTCGACGTCCTGATCGCCTCCTACCCGTTCGACGGCATGGCCCGCGGGCCGGTGCTGCTGACCGAGCGGCGGGTCCTCGCGGTGGCGGCCGGGCACCCGCTGGCCGCGGAGCGGTCGGTGTCGGTCGAGGTGCTCGCCGACCACCCGGTGGTGCAGTACCCGGCCGTCACCTCGGCGGGCTTCAAGCGCGACCGCACCCCCGACCGCACCCCGTCCGGCCGTCCGGTGCCCAAGGGCCCGTCCGGCGGCACCTTCTCCGAGCTGCTCAGCCTGGTCGCGATGGGCCGCGGCGTCCTCCCGGTCGGCGAGCACTCCCGCCACTACTACCCGCGCCCGGACGTCGCGTACGTGCCGATCCACGACGCGCCCCCGATCGAGCGCGGCCCGGTCTGGCTGGAGAGCAACACCACCGCCCGGGTCCGCGCCTTCGTCCGGGCGGCGACGGACGTCGTCGCGGAGCGGCCCGGGGGCGCGCCGCTCCGCGCGCCGGCGACGGACTGACCGCACCCGCCCCGAAGCGGTTCAACTCACCCTGCGCCGACGGTAGTAGTGCACGGTGAGCACGGCGAGGAGCGGACCCCAGGCGGCCGGCGGCAGGTAGCCGATCCAGAACACGACGGTCTGCCAGCCGTGGGTGACGACCCCGCCCACACCTCGCCCCAGCGGGCGACCAGGCCGAAGCAGAGGAGGGCCAGCGCCTCGCTGACCACGCTGAGCGCGAGGATGTACGCCCAGCCTTCGTCGAACGGGGCGGGGTCCCGCTCCGGTGGTGTCGGGCCGTGGTCGAGCAGCGGCAGGCCGACGATGAAGCCGCCGATCCGCCAGAGGCAGGAGGGCAGGACGGCCAGGGTGATCGCGTACCCGGTGCGGACCGCCCGGCGGGGCACGCCCGGTGCGGGGGTGCCGTGCAGTCGTGCCGCGATCGTCCGTGCGCCCATGGTTCCGCCTCCCGACCCGGGCGGACGCGGTCCGTCCACCACCGGCTCCGACCCTCCCGGAGCGGGCCGGCCGGGGCGTCCTCATCCGGGCCGAACCCGCTCCCCCGGGCGAGGGAGCGGGCCGTTGCCCCGATGGCGGGGAGTCAGGGCAGCAGCAGTCCCCAGGACAGGGCCCAGGGCAGGAACATCAGCCCGGCCAGCAGCAGGGCGCCCAGCCGCGCCCGGTCGGCCAGGGAGGCGGCGGCCAGGGCGGCCCGCTCCCGCCGGGCACCGGCCGCGGCGACGGCGGCCGCCCCGAGGGCGAACAGTGCGAGCAGCTGGACGGCCAGCCAGACCACCGGGCGGCCGAACAGGACCGGGCCGGGGAACATCGCGGCGGTGAGCATCAGGAAGAGCAGGTAGCCGAGGGCGCCCAGGAGGGCGGCCGTTCCGGCGAGGGCGGCCCAGCGGGCGGCCCGGGGCAGGGCGGCCGGGTGCGGCCGGCGGCGCAGGCGGCGGACGGCGCCGCTCAGCGCGTAGCCCGCGAAGCCGGTCAGGCAGAGCAGGGTGGCGACGACCTCGAACCAGGTGGACTCGTACCAGGGGAGCGGGTCGAGCGCGAGGCTGCGGGTGTCCTGGTGCGGGGCCGGGTCGGCGGAGGCGGAGGGGAGGCCGGTGGCGAGCCGCTGGATCCAGGCGGACTCGGTCCCGGCGTAGTCGGCGGGGAGCAGGTCGGGCCGGTCGTAGCCGTCGTCCCGGGTCAGGTGCAGGTTGTGCCGGACGTCGGGGACGGTCCGCAGCGTGTAGTGGGTGTTGCCGCCGCGGTCGAGGGCCCGGCGGATGATCGTCGCGCTCTCCTCGGGGGCGGCCTCGCGGTCGAGCGTGCCCCACTCGGCCAGGACGGGCTGCCGGACCCGCTCCCACACCGGCACCGGGTCGTAGTCGGCCTCCGGGAAGAGCCCGGCCGCCGAGAGCAGGCGGACGGAGGTGTCCGAGAGCGCGGTGACCAGCGAGCCGGAGACGCCGGCGTGGCGCAGGTAGCCCCGGTACGCCCAGGCCTGCTGGCGGGCCGGGGTGAGGCCGACGGCCCCGACGGTGACCAGGTACGCCGCCTCGGTGGTGCGGGTGGCGGCGAGCGAGGCCACCCAGGCGCCCTCGGACAGGCCCCACAGGCCGACCCGGTCCGGGGCGACCTCCGGCCGGGCGCGCAGCAGCCGGACGGCGGCCAGGGCGTCGTCGGCCAGCTGCCCGTAGTCCCGGTGGGTCGTCGAGTAGCCGTCGGTGCGCTTGTCGAAGACGAGGACGGTGACGCCGTGCCGCGCGTACGACTCGGCGGCGGCCCGCAGCTCGGCGAGCGGGCCCGGGCCGGCCCCGGGGAGCATGACCAGTCCCGGGCCGGGGGTGCCGGCCTTCGCGCCGGGCGCGGCCAGCACCAGGCCGTGCAGGACGGTGCCGCCGGCGCCGGTGAAGTCGACCGGGCTGGGGACCGGATCGCCCGGCGCGGGCGCGTCGCCCGCCGCCTCGACTGCGGCTGCTTCGGCTCCGACGCCGGGGAGCAGCCCCAGCAGGGCCGCCAGCAGGGCGGTGACCAGCAGCAGGGCCGGTCGGGTGCGGGCCGGTTGGACGGGTCCGGTGCGCATCGCTGGTCTCCCCCGGGTCGTGCTCCACTCGTGGGTTCCAGCCTGGCGGGCAGCGGGGCCCGGGACGATGGTGGCCGCCCCCGGACCGGGGGTGGGGATGTCCCCCGGTCCGGGGGCGCCGGCCGGGGAGCGGAGGGTTCAGCGGACCTCGTCGGGTCCGGTGAAGTCGGGTGGGGTGTACCCGGGTCCGGTGAAGTCGGGTGGGGTGAAGCCGGCCGGGCGGGGGACGCGGCCTTCGCGGTCGGTGAGTTCTTCGGCGTCGGGTCCGGTGAAGTCGGGTGGGGTGTACCCGGGTCCGGTGAAGTCGGGTGGGGTGAAGCCGGCCGGGCGGGGGACGCGGCCCTCGCGGTCGGTGAGTCCTTCGGCGCCGGGGCTGGTGAACGAGGGTGAGCTGTAGCCGGGGCCGGTGAAGTCCGGGCTGCTGAAGTCGGGGCGGCTGACACCGGGTCGGGTCGCCGGGGTCGGCACCGGCGGCAGCGCGTCGAGCAGGTACGGGAGGAGTCCGCGCTCGCGCAGCGCGGTGCGCCATTCGCCGTGGGCGTCGCCGAGTTCGGCGGCGAGCTCCGGGTCGGTGCCGGCCGGTGCGGCGGCGGCGCCGTCGCGCAGGGCGGTGAGCAGCAGCCCGATGATGCCGATGGCCATCGCGGCGACCCCGGCGGCGAGCGCCACCCAGCCGGCCGTGACCAGGGAGCCGGCGAGGGCGAGGCCCGGCTCGGCGGCGCGCAGCAGGTAGCCGATCAGCAGCAGGAACAGGGCGGCGGCCCAGGCCAGGATCGGGGTGAGCACGGTGAGGACGGGGAACGGTCCGCCTCCGCCGCCGCCGGTGCGCAGCTGGGTGAGCAGCCCGGGGTTGGCGGGTTCGCCGCCGGGCGGTGGCGGGGGCGTGCTGTGCAGGGCCTCGCGCAGCCGGGTGTAGTGGGCGTACTCGGTGGCGGCCGCGGCGTTGACGCGGTCGGCGTCGCGCAGGGCGCGGAGGCGCAGTTCGGCGGTGGCGAGCGCGCCGGGTGCGCGCAGGGCGGTGAGGACGGTGCGGTCGCGCAGGGCTTCCGTGAGGAGGCGCTCGTACTCCGGGCGGTCCTCGGCGAGCAGGGGCGGGGGGTTGGTCATGGGGACCCCGTTCGTGCGGACCCCGTTCGCTCGGCCCCGGGGGCGCACGGCCCTCAGGACGCCGAAACGGGCGCGGAGGCGGGCCGCCGGACGGGCGGCCGGGTGTGGTGTGCCTCATGGTAGGGGCGGGCATGCCCGGGCTGACAGTCGGTTTCCGGAATTTCGCGCCCCCGGACGCGCGCGTGCGACGGTTCGGGCGCCGGGAACAACTGTTCTATGCCTGGCGTCAGTTGGCGTACGGCCGGGCGGTCGGGTGACAGGCGGCCGGGCGGTCAGCCGATGGGCAGCCGGGCGACCAGCAGCCGCCCCTCCATGGTGACGCCGCCGTCCATCGCCACCGCGAGGTCGTCCGCGTACACGTACGGCCCGGGGATGTGCGGCGGCTGGCCGTCGTCGTTGTGCACCGCGCCGGTGAGGTACGGGATCGGGCTGTGCCCGTGCACGATCCGGCTGCCGCCGTAGGTGTCCAGCAGCTCGTGGACGGCCAGCGGCCCGGCTTCGCCGCGGAAGGCGAACCGCTTGGTGAAGCGGCGGAAGCAGTCCCACCACTCGTCCACGCTGCCGTCGGCGAGCAGGCTGTGCACCGCGTCGTTGACGTCGGGGATGGACTCGCCGTACTCCAGGTACGCGGTGGTGTCGGAGTGCAGCAGCAGGTGGCCGTCCTCCACCGCCATGGCGGGGAGCCGGGAGAGCCAGCTGATGTGGTGCGCCTCCAGGCGGTCCAGGTCGTTCTGCTGGCCGCCGTTGAGCCGCCAGGCGGCGAGGAAGGAGGCGGTGCCGGCGGTGGACTGGACGGGCTCGTCGCCGTACTTGGCGGCGCCGAGGAAGAGCAGTTCGTGGTTGCCCATCAGGGCGCGGCAGTAGCCGCCGGCCGCGGCGGCCTCGGCGGCCAGCTGCATGACCAGGTCGATGACGCCGATGCCGTCGGGGCCGCGGTCGGTGAAGTCGCCGAGGAACCAGATCCGGGCGCGGCCGGCGGACCAGTGGCCGTCGGCGTCGATCAGGCCCTGGTGGCGCAGCTCGGCGCGCAGCTCCTCCAGGTAGCCGTGGACGTCGCCGACGACGTAGACCGGGCCGGGGGGCTCGCCGGGGCCGGGGGCCGGGTACGGGTAGGTCGGCGCGGCGGGGTCGGGCAGCGGCGGGCCGAGCTCGATGGTCGGCGGGTCGTCGCGGCCGGCGAGCTGGAGCGCCGGGGAGGGCTGGTCGGGCAGGGTGGGCTCGTAGCCGCCCTGGTCCTGGCCGTCGTAGCCGCTCCGCTCCTGGCCGCCCTCGTACCCGTTCTGCTCCTGACCGTCGTACCCGCCCTGCTCCTGGCCCCCCTCGTACCCCGGTCCGTTCTCGTAGCCGCCCTGTCCCTGCTGCGCGAAGGCCGGGCTGTGGTCCATGCCGATCCCCTGGGCGTGCACGGTGTGACCCTGGCCGTCGGCGGGCCAGTGCTGCTCCAGGTAGCGGGCTCCGCCGTAGCCGCTGTAGGTCTCCCCGTCGTGGGTCTCCCCGTCGTACGGGGCCGCGGGGTAGCCGGTGGAGGGATCGGGTTCGTAATAGGTGCCGTACGGCAGCACGTCGAGGTCCGGCTGGTGGCGGGGGCCTGAGTGGGGGTGCTCAGGCCCGGGGAAGCGGTCCTCGGGTGTCATTCGCCCATCATAGGAAGACCACTCTCCCGGCGTCGTCACCTGGTGGGTATCCAATCCTCCGGAGCGTCAGCCGGGCGGCCCCACAAGGTCCGTTTTGTCCCGGCTCGGTACGGTCTCGTCAGCTCTGCCCGGGCGCGGCGGCCCGGTCCCGGGGCCGCCGCGGCGCGGTGGTCTAAACCTCGCCAGGCGACCGGGGCGGGCTGACGGTGGTGCGCGGACTCCGGCGCTGGGAGGACGCGCGGACGATCAGTTCGGTCGGCATCAGGGTGCCCGGCGGCGGCCCGGTGCCGGCGGTGCGGAACCGCGGCGGGAAGAGCCGGGCGATGTCGACGCCCGTCCCGGAGTCCACGCCCTCGATCGCGTCGATGAGCAGGTTGACCACGGTGGTGCCGATCTTGCGCGGCTTGAGCGAGAGCGTGGTGATCGGCGGTTCGGTGGTGGCGTAGACGTCGCTCTCGCTGCAGCAGACCAGCAGCAGGTCGTCCGGCACCCGCAGGCCGTACCGGCGGGCGGCGGCCAGCAGGTCGGTGCCGTTGGGGTCGAACAGCCCGTAGACGGCGTCCGGCCGGTCGGGCCGGGCGAGCAGCCGGTCGGCGGCGACGGCGCCGGCGGCCGGGTCGTGCGCCGGGTAGGTCTCGTACACCGGCTCCTGGCCGACCTTGGCGCACCAGCCGAGGTAGGCCTCGGTGGAGAGCCGGGTGTAGGTGTCGGTGCTGGTGCCGGTGAGCAGGCCGATGCGGCGGGCGCCGGCCTCAGAGAGGTGGTCGAGGATGCCGAGCACGGCGGCCTCGTGGTCGTTGTCGACCCAGGCGGTGACCGGGCAGTTGCCGGGCTTGCCGTCGCTGACCACCGGGACGCCGGACCGGTACAGCTCGCTCACCAGGGGGTCCTGGTCGGGCGGGTCGATGACCACGGTGCCGTCGAGGGCGATGTTGCCCCAGACGTCGTGGCGGGAGGAGGCGGGCAGCACCACCAGCGCGTAGCCGCGGCCGAGGGCGGCGCTGGTGGCGGCCCGGGCCATCTCGGCGAAGTACGCGAACTCGGTGAAGGTGAACGGCTCTTCACCGTAGGTCGTGACGGTCAGGCCGATCAGGCCGGACCGTCCGGTGCGCAGGGTGCGGGCGGCCGCGGAGGGGCGGTAGCCGAGGCGCTCGGCGACCTCGCGCACCCGGCTGCGGGTCTCGTCGGGCAGGCGGCCCTTCCCGTTCAGCGCATCGGAGACAGTGGTGATCGACACTCCGGCGGCTGCTGCCACATCCCGGATGCCGGCCCGCTCCAGACGCCGTGAGGTGGTGGGACGCCGACCGCTCTGGTTGGCTGCTGCTGTCATGGCGGACCGATCGTATGGCTCCTGACAAGGGTCTGTGACCGGCGCATCGGGAGCCCGCAGAGATACGTTTCTCCACGAGTGAGCCGGGGTGCGCCCCTTCGATACCCGCCTGAAACCAGGCCTCTTACCTCTGACATGTGCCAAAGGAACCGGGCAGAATGGCTGATCTGCGCCTGTAACCCGACCGGGCATCTCACTCCTACGGGTGAGGGCGGTCGGTATCGTGCAAGGCACCCGACCGGGGTGGTCCGGACGCGTCACGAGGTCCCGGGCACGGCGGCGACCCCGTCCGTGGCGGGCGAGCGCACCGGAGAGTTCCGCAACTGGAAACGGAGTACGACCGTGAGCAGTGGTACGTCAGCGCAGGGCCCGCGGCTGCGGCCGACCCTCGACGGCATCCCCACGTACAAGCCCGGCAAGCCGGCCGGCGCCGACGCCTACAAGCTGTCCTCGAACGAGAACCCCTACGAGCCGCTGCCCGGCGTGCTGGAGACGGCGGTCAAGGCGGCCGGCTCGTTCAACCGCTACCCCGACATGGGCGTCACCGAGCTGACCTCGGTGCTGGCCGAGCGCTTCGGGGTGCCCGCCGAGCACATCGCCACCGGCACCGGCTCGGTCGGCATCGCCCAGTCGCTGGTGCTCGTCACGGCCGGCCCGGGCGACGAGGTGATCTTCGCCTGGCGCTCCTTCGAGGCGTACCCGATCGTCGCCACCGTCGCCGGGGCCACCCCCGTCCCGGTGCCGCTCAAGGCGAACGGCGACCACGACCTGGACGCGATGCTCGCCGCGATCACCCCGAACACCCGGCTGGTCTTCGTCTGCAACCCCAACAACCCCACCGGCAACGTGATCCACCGCGCCGAGCTGGAGCGCTTCCTGGACGCCGTCCCGGCCGACGTCCTGGTCGTGGTCGACGAGGCCTACATCGAGTTCATCCGCGACCCCGAGGTGCCCAACGGCATCGACCTCTACCGGGACCGCCCGAACGTCTGCGTGCTGCGCACCTTCTCCAAGGCGTACGGCCTGGCGGGCCTGCGGGTCGGCTTCGCGATCGCGCACGAGCCGGTGGCGGCCGCGCTGCGCAAGGTCGCCACCCCGTTCGGCGTGAGCCGGCTCGCCCAGGACGCGGCCGTCGCCTCGCTGCGCGCCGAGGAGGCGCTGCTGGAGCGGGTGGAGGCGCTGGTCGAGGAGCGCACCCGGGTGGTGGCCGGGCTGCGCGCCCAGGGCTGGGAGATCCCGGACTCGCAGGCCAACTTCGTCTGGCTCTGGCTCGGCGACCGCTCGCAGGAGTTCGCCGCCGCGTGCGCCGAGGCCGGCGTGATCGTGCGGCCGTTCCCGGAGGGCGTGCGGGTGTCGATCGGCGAGGCCGAGGGCAACTCGATCTTCCTGGCGGTGGCGGAGGCCTTCCGCAAGTCGCTCTGACTCTTCCCTCGGGGCCCGCAGGGGCGCGTCGGTCCGCCGGCGCG